>JBIJED010000246.1:0-5118 GCA_044343785.1 Azospirillales bacterium
GACCATTCGGTCGAACCGGCCTTCGGCGATCAGGTCGACCGCGTGGACGCCGAAGGCGGAGGCGACCATCCGGTCCTGCGCGCTCGGCATGCCGCCACGCTGGACGTGGCCGAGCACGGTCACCCGCGTCTCCGCCCCGGTCAGTTCCGCGATCCGGTGGCCGACGTAGTTGCCGATCCCGCCATAGCGGCGCTGTCCGTCGGCGAACTCCTTCATCACCGACCCGCCCTCGCCGGAATTGACCGCCTCGGACACGACGACGAGGGCGAAGTTCCGGCCGCGCTGGCGCACCTCGCGGATCCGGGCGGCCACCTTCTCCATCGAACACGGGATCTCGGGGATGAGGATCACGTCCGCCCCGCCCGCCACGCCCGCGGTCAGCGCGATGTGGCCCGCATCGCGGCCCATCACCTCCAGCACCATCACCCGGTGGTGGCTGGCCGCCGTCGGCTGGAGCCGGTCGAGCGCCTCGGTCGCGATCGCGACCGCCGTGTCGAATCCGATCGCGACCTCGGTGGCGCCGACGTCGTTGTCGATCGTCTTGGGGATGCCGACGAGGTTCCAGCCCCCCGCCGCGGCGAGGCGGCGCAGGATGTCCATCGACCCGTCGCCGCCGATGGCGATCAGCGCGTCGATGCCGAGTTCGCGATAGCCGCCGACGATCTCCGCCGTCCGGTCCTTCACGCTCCCGTCGGCCATGGGATAGGCGAAGGGATTGCCCTTGTTGGTCGTGCCGAGGATGGTGCCGCCCTGCCGCATCATCTGCTGGCTCGCCATCTCGATCGTCAGCTGCTGGTAGCGCACCGGCCGGGCGAGGAGGCCCTGGGTCCCCTCCATGATGCCGACGACCTGCCAGCCGTAGGTGAGGATCGCCCGGTGGACCACCGCGCGGATCGCGGCGTTCAGCCCGGCGCAGTCGCCGCCGCTGGTGAGGATGCCGATCCGCCTGTCAGCCGCCATGTCGCGCCCGTCCCGTTCCCGTGCCCCCGTGTGCGGCGCACTCTAGCGGAGGCCGCGGACGCCCGTAACCCCGCCCACGCCTCGGCTCCCATCGGCCGGCGAACCTGCTATAACCCCGCGTCCAGACACCGACGGACCCCCATGGACGAACAGGAACCCCTGCGCCGACGCCTCGAAGAGCTGCGCCAGGAGCACCGCGACCTGGACGACGTGATCACGCGCCTGACCGACACGCCCATCGTCGACCAGCTGCAGCTCCAACGGCTGAAGAAGCGCAAGCTCATGCTCAAGGACCAGATGATGCAGATCGAGTCCCGCCTCCTGCCGGACATCATCGCGTGACCGGCGACGCCGCCTCGCCGCCCGGCGCCCCGCTCGTCGGCGTCATCATGGGAAGCCAGTCGGACTGGCCGACGATGCGCCACGCCTGCACGGTGCTGGCCGAACTCGGCGTGCCGTTCGAGGCGCGCATCGTCTCCGCCCACCGGACGCCCGACCGGCTCCGGGACTACGCCCGCACGGCGCGCGACCGCGGGCTCCGGGTGATCGTGGCCGGCGCCGGCGGGGCCGCCCACCTGCCGGGAATGGCGGCGTCGATGACGGCGCTCCCCGTCCTGGGCGTGCCGGTGGAGAGCAAGGCGCTGTCGGGCATGGACAGCCTTCTGTCGATCGTCCAGATGCCGGGCGGCATTCCCGTCGGCACGCTCGCCATCGGCAAGGCCGGGGCGACGAACGCCGGGCTGCTGGCCGCCGCCATCCTCGCCACCGCCGATCCCGCCCTCGCCGCCCGCCTCGACGCGCGGCGGCGCCGCACGACGGACGGCGTGGCGGAGGTTCCCGTGGACGACCCGGCCCCATGACGGTCGTTCCGCCCGGCGGCACGCTCGGCATCCTCGGCGGCGGGCAGCTCGGCCGCATGGCGGCGATGGCGGCGGCGCGGCTGGGCTATCGGGTCCACGTCTTCACGCCCGAGGCCGACGCGCCGGCGGCGGACGTCGCGGCCCGGGCGACGGTCGCCGACTTCGCCGACACCGCCGCCCTCGACGCCTTCGCCGCCGCGGTCGACGCCGTGACGCTGGAGTGGGAGAACGTGCCCGTCGCGGCCATCGAGCGCCTCGCCGGGCGGGTGGCGGTCCGCCCGGGGGCGGGTGTGCTGGCGGTCACCCAGGACCGGATCGCGGAAAAGGCGTTCGCCGGGCGCCTCGGGCTCGGCACGGCCCCGTGGCGGTCGGCCGCGACGTCCGCGGCGGCGGCGGCGGCCGTCGCCGAACTCGGCACGCCCTGCATCCTGAAGACGACCCGCCTCGGCTACGACGGCCGCGGGCAGGCCCGCGTGCGGCCGGGCGACGACATGGCCGCGGCCTGGGCGCGCATCGGCGCGCCGGACCGCGCGATCGTCGAGGGAGTCGTCGACTTCGCCCGCGAGATCTCGGTCGTTCTCGCCCGCGGGACCGACGGGGCGATCGCGGCCTATCCGGCGGTCGAGAACGTTCACCGCGACCAGATCCTGTGGGAGACCCGCGCGCCCGCCGCCGTGACGCCCGCGACCGCGGCGGCGGCGGCGGCGGCCGCGCGCGCGCTGGCCGAGGCGCTGGGGGTCGTCGGCATCCTCGCGGTGGAGTTCTTCGTGACGCGCGACGGCGGCGTGCTGATGAACGAGATGGCCCCGCGGCCCCACAATTCGGGCCACTGGACCATCGACGCCTGCCCGGCGTCCCAGTTCGAGCAGCAGGTTCGCGCCGCCTGCGGGCTGCCGCTCGGCGATCCGACGCCCTTCGCCGGGGCGGTGATGCGCAACCTGCTGGGCCACGACGCCGACCGCTGGGCCGACCACCTCGCCGACCCCGGCGCGCGGCTCCACCTCTACGGCAAGCGGGAGGCGCGGCCCGGGCGCAAGATGGGCCACGTCACGCACCTCCTCCCGCTTCCGCCCGTGGGGGGCTGAGATGGGGGCGCTCGGGCTTGGCGCGGTCCGCGCCGCGCTGTCCCAGCGCAACTACGCGATCTACACCGCCGGCAACGTCCCCTCGCTGATCGGGACGTGGATGCAGCGGATCGCGGTCGGCTGGCTCGCCTGGCAGCTGACGGGCAGCGGGTTCTGGCTGGGCGCGGTGGCCTTCGCCGACCTCTTCCCCTCGGTCGTGTTCGGGCCGATCGCCGGGACCATTTCCGACCGCCACGACCGGATGCGGGTGGCGAAGACGAGCCAGGTGCTCGCGATGCTCCAGTCGTCCACCCTCGCGCTGATGGTGACCTTCGACCGGATCGACATCCATTCGCTGGTCGCGATGACCTTCCTTCTCGGCATCATCACCGCCTTCAACCAGCCGGCGCGCCTCGCGATGATCCCGAGCATCGTGGGTCGGGAGCACCTGCCCGCGGCGATCGCGCTGAACTCGATCGTGTTCAATTCGGCGCGCTTCATCGGGCCTGCGGCGGCGGGCGCGGCGATCCTGGCGGGCGGCACCGAACTCGCCTTCTACGTGAACGCCTCGACCTACATCCCCTTTCTCGTCGCGCTGACGCTGATCCGCCTCAACCCGGAACCGATGATGGTGCGCAAGCCCCAGGGCCTGTGGAAGGACACCGCCGACGGCTTCGTCTATGCCGCGCGGCACCCGGGAATCGGACCGATGCTGGCGATGATGATGGTCGCCGGCGTCTTCTCCCGCCCCATGATCGAGCTGCTGCCCGGCTATGCGGAGGTGTTCTTCGGCCTCGGCGCGGAGGGCCTCGCGGCGCTGTCGTCCTCGGTCGGGATCGGGGCGGTGGTCGGCGGCGTATGGCTGGCCGCGCGGGGGCGGACGGCCGGCATCGTCGCCATCGCGCTGGCGGGTCACATGATCGGGGCGCTGGCGGCCATCCTGTTCGCGGCGACGTCGTCGCTGCCGCTCGGGATGGCGGCGGCGGTCGCCTTCGGCGTCGGGATGACGACGTCGGGAATCGGGACGCAGACGGTGGTCCAGCTGGCCGTGGCGCCGGACATGCGCGGCCGCGTCGTCAGCCTCTACGGGGTGCTGCTGCGGGGCGCGCCGGCGATCGGGGCGCTCGTGCTGGGAACGCTGTCGGATCTCGTGGGCAAGCGGGCACCGCTGATCGCGGGGGCCGTGGTGACGATCGCCGCGCTGCTGGTCATGGCGCGGCGGCGGCGGCGGCTGGCCGAGACGCTGGAGACGCCGCCGGCCTGAGCGGCTCCGTGCCCCCGGGTGCCTGCGGAACCCGTCCTCGGTGCGCGTTCGGACGCCTTCGGAGGCGCGGGCCCGTGGACACATCGTTCAAGCGGCTTCGGCGCTGGTTCCGGCGCGCGGCGTGGCCACCCGCTTGCCCGGCTTCGGGTCGCGCAGACCGGCCTGCCGGGCGCCCCGCATGCCGACGGTTCGGATGACGCCGGCCGGCCCGCGGCTCATCGGCGCCCGGTTGCCGGCGACGTCGTTCGGGGTCTGCACGACGGCGGGCGGGGTCACGACGGTGACGGCGCAGGCCCCCTTGCGGCGAGCGATCTCCGGGTGGGCCGTGCCGATCGCCCCGGCGACGTCCGACTGGGCGCCGAGCTGGGCGGCCAACCGTGATCGCCGAGGCCTGGGCCACGATCGTGTCGGTGGCCGGGTCGCTGCCCGCGCGGGTCGACGGGGTGACGTCGATGAAGCCCTTCTCCGACCCGGAGTTCTTCGGCCGGACGTCGGGCGCGGCCCTGGGCGAAGGCGATCGGAACGCCTGCCTGACGGACGCCCGAGGTGATCCCGGCCGACCGGCCGGCCATCTGCGGCAGCAGCCGGGCGCTCTTCTCGCCGACGAAGCCGTTCGCCGGCCCCACAGCCTTGTAAGGCCCCCGCGTCGCCACGCAGGAACAGCAGGTCCGGCGCGTTCGGGTCGTCGCGGAGCGTCTTGGGGAACTCCGCGCGGAAGACCGCCACGGTGCCCTGGGTCTTCATCGAGCGAAGCATGGCCGCGAAGCTCTCGCGGCTGTCGTTCATCGACGCGCTTTTGAACCGCCCCGGGTTTGCCGCGCAGCAGAATACCGGCGCCGACCCGCTGGAGGTGGGTGTCGGGCCCACGCTCGGGCGACCGTTCCGGGCGACGGGCAATCGGCGACCGAACGTCGGCGCGCGCTCGCGACATGCGGCACGTCCCGTCGGTGCGACGGCCGCCAGACGATGA
>JBIJED010000432.1:0-3621 GCA_044343785.1 Azospirillales bacterium
ACGGTGACGATCCCCGTCGTCGGTTTGAGGAAGCCCGCGACCGCATTGAGCAGCGTCGACTTCCCGCAGCCGGACGGGCCGACGAGGCAGACGATCTCCCCCGCCGCGACGGCGAGGTCCACGCCCGCCACCGCCCGCTTGCGGCCATAGGCGTGGCTGACGCCCGACAACGCCAGCGCCTCGACGGCGCGCGCGGACACGGCCCCGGCGGCGTCGGTGCGCTCGCCGGGTCGCAGGCGCTGCGGTGGCGAATCGAGCGGCATGGCTGTCATCGGTTCGGTCCCATGCCGACAGTCATGCAACAGACGGCATCGACTTGCAAACGGTTCTCAGGCGCACCTTGGGCTCAGGGGGCGTCGTCGCCGCTCTCCCCCTCCCCGCCCGCACCGGGGATCGCCGCCAGCACCGGGCGCGCGTCCAGCATGCCGATCGCGCGCAGATCCTCCAGCCCCGGCAGATCGCGGAGGTCCGGCAGGCCGAAGTGATGCAGGAACGCCTCGGTCGTCACCCACGTCAGCGGGCGTCCGGGAACCTCGCGCCGCTTTCCGGTCCGCACCCAGCCGATCTCCATCAGCTGGTCGAGCGTCCCGCGGCTCGTGGCGACACCACGGATGCCCTCGATCTCCGGGCGGGTGACCGGCTGGTGGTAGGCGATGATCGCCAGCGTCTCCAGCGCCGCACGCGACAGCTTCCGCGCGACGTCGATCGGCTGCCCGATCGCCTCGACGAGGTCGGGCGCCGTCCGGAACCGCCACTTCCCGCCGGTCTCGACCAGTTCGACGCCGCGCCCGGCATAGCTCTCGCGCAGTTCGACGAGAAGGCGCGGGACGTCGTCCGCACCCGTGCGGACGCGGAGTTCGTCGGCCCCCAGCGGCTCCGGGGCGGCGAAGAGGATGGCCTCGAGCAGGCGGAGCCGGTCGGCCGGACCCCCGGCGATCACGATGCGCCCTCCCCGTCCCCGCCGTCGCGGCGGCGGACCCAGACGGGCTGGAACGGCGCCGCCTGCCGGATCTCCAGCCGCCCCTCCTTGGCGAGTTCGAGGGTCGCGACGAGCGTCGAGGCGACGATCGAGCGGCCGAGCAGCCCCTCGGCGAGGCCGGGCGGCAGGAAGCTGGCGAGGGTTCCCCAGGCCGGCAGGTCGCCGATCAGCTCCCGCAGCCGCGCGAGCGCGTGCTCGACCGACCAGAGCTGCCAGGACGGCGGGGCATAGGCCACGCCCTCCCGGCGCCGCTTGAGCGCGCCATAGGCCGACAGGAGGTCGTGGAGCGTCGCCTCCCACGCCGGACGTTCGAGGCTCGGCGGCAGTTCGGGCATGCCCCGGGCGAAGACGTCGCGCCCCAGCCGCGGGCGCGCGAGGAGGCGGGCCGCGGCGGCGCGCATCGCCTCCAGCCGCTGCAGCTGGAAGGCCAACGCCTGCGCCATCTCGGCCGGATCGTCGCCGGCCACGGTCGCGGGCTCCGGCACCAGGAGGCGGGACTTCAGGTAGGCGAGCCAGGCGGCCATCACGAGATAGTCGGCCGCGAGTTCCAGGCGGATGCGGCGCGCGGCGGCGACGAAGGCGAGGTACTGGTCGGCCAGCTCCAGGATCGAGATCTTCGCGAGGTCGACCTTCTGGTCGCGCGCGAGCGTCAGCAGAAGGTCGATCGGCCCCTCGAACCCGTCGAGGTCGAGCACCAGCTGGTCCGGCCGCAGATGCCGGATCTCGTGCTGCTCGAACGGGTCCTCGGCCGTCGTCATCGCACCCCGGCCGCCATGTAGACGAGGCGGGCGAGCGCGTTCACCACCGGCCACAGGATCTCGGGCAGGATCGACCAGTCGCGGCCGAGCTGCGAGCCGATCAGGGGCAGGATCACGATCACGCCGATGAGGGCGAACATGCCGAAGCGTTCCAGCCGGGCGTAACGCCACGCGAGCGGACGGGGCAGCACGCCGACCATCACCCGCCCGCCGTCCAGCGGCGGGATCGGGATGAGGTTGAAGGCCATGAGCACGAGGTTGATCAGGATCGAATAGTCGAGGAAGTCGATCGCCCACGCCCCGGCCGATCCCGGCAGGTCGACGGCCACATGCATCAGGAGCGCGCTGACGAAGGCCAGCAGAAGGTTCACCCCTGGCCCGGCAAGTGCGACCAGAACCATGCCCCAGCGCGGGTTGCGCAGTGCCATGAAGTCGACCGGCACCGGCTTCGCCCAGCCGATCAGGAACGGCGGCCAGGTGCCCACCGCGAACTGCCCGAGCGCGAGGAGCGCGGGCAGCATCACGGTCCCGAACGGATCGACGTGCCGGATCGGGTTGAACGTCACCCGCCCCAGGCGCTTGGCCGTGTCGTCGCCCAGCTTCCACGCCGCCCAGCCGTGGGCCGCCTCGTGGAAGGTGATGGCGACGATGGTCGGGATCGCGATCAAGAGGATCGTGACGACGATGTTGTCGAAGCCGCTCATCGCGTCACACGGGTTCCGTGGAGAGGAGGTCGGCGAGCCGGCGCCGCCCGGCGACCGGATCGAAGGGGTCGGGCGCGGGGTCGGGATAGGCCGCGGCCAATGCCCAGCGACGCCGCGCCGCGGGCGTCAGGCGCGGCGCCGTCGCGGCGATGGCCTCCATCTCCGCCAGCCGTCCGTTGCAGTGGAGTGCGGCGTCGCAGCCGGCGGCCAGCACCGCGCGGGCGCGGTCGGCGGGGCTGCCCGCGAGCGCCTCCATGTCGATGTCGTCGGAGAAGAGGAACCCGTCGAACCCGAACTCCCGCCGGATGAGGGTACCGATCACCGCCGGCGAGACGCTGGCGGGGCGCCGCGGATCGACGTCGTCGAAGACCACGTGGGCGACCATCGCGCAGGGCAACGCCTGGAGCGCCCGGAACGGCACGAAGTCCCGCGCCTCGAGATCGGCGCGCGGCGCGTCGACGTGGGGCGTCTCGTGATGGCTGTCGACCACCGCCCGCCCGTGGCCCGGCAGGTGCTTGACGACCGGGAGCAGCCCACCCGCGAGCGTCCCCGCCGCGAGCGCGCCCGCCAGGACGGCCACCCGTTCGGGATCGTCGCCGAAGGCCCGGTCGCCGATCGCGTCGGTCGTGCCGGCGTCCGTGACGTCGGCGACGGGCACGCAGTTCACGCCGATCCCCAGCGGCCGGAGTTCGGCGGCGAGGATGCGGCCGAGGAGGAAGGCCGCCGCCCTGCCCCCCTCCGGGTCCCGCGCGGCGAGGTCGCCGATGGCACGGGCCGGCGGCAGGGGCGGCCAGTCGGGCCCGCGCAGGCGCTGCACCCGCCCGCCTTCCTGGTCGACGAGGACCGGCGCGTCCGGCCGGCCGACGGCGACGCGAAGGGCATCGACCAGCGTACGGACCTGCGCCGGGCTCTCGACGTTGCGGCGGAACAGGATGAAGCCCAGCGGGTCGGCGGCGCGGAACAGCGCGGCCTCCGCGGCCGACAGCCGGGGTCCCTCGCAGCCGAAGACGACGGCGAGCGGGCCCGCCTCAGGGGCGGACGATGATGCAGGGTGCATTCGCGGACTTCAGTTCGTCGCAGATGGCGAGCGCGCGGATGTCGTCGACCGGTCCGGCGATCAGGCGCACGACCGTCCGTTCGCCCACGCGCGCCGATTGGTAGGTGGGCGAGAGGTCGGCGA
>JBIJED010000007.1:0-16538 GCA_044343785.1 Azospirillales bacterium
TTGGCGCTGCCGGGCCGCTGGCGGACCAGCACGAGCCCGGCCACCGACACCCGCCGCCCGTGCGGCAGGCGGGCGAGGTCGGCCGTGCGCACGAGGCGCACCGGCCGCCCCTGCGGCACCCCGGCCGGCGCACCGCCGGGCAGCAGCCCGGTCGGCATGTGCCGCGGATGGCGGGCGGGGGTCGGCGGGCAGGCGGCCCGCCCATCCGGCGCGCCCTCCCCCGCCGACGCGACCGCGTCGCGCAGGAGCGCCATCGGGTGGGCCTTCAGCGACAGCCGCAGCCGCGCGTAGTCCTCCACCACGTGCTCGCCGAGCGCCATCCCGGGCAGCGGCGCCACGGGGCCCGGCGCCCGGTCATGCCCGGCGAACAGCGGCAGCTCGTCGTCGGCGAGCGCGGTGACGGCCCACAGCGCCTGCCGCCGGTCGAGGCCCATGGAGCGGAAGGCGTCCGCTTCGGCGAGGGTGCGGAGGTCGCGGGCCGTCAGCCCCGCCCGCCGCCGGAGGTCCTGCGGGTCGCGATAGCCGCCGGGCGGGCGGGCCGCCGCGATCCGCCGACCTGCATCCTCCGGGAGACCCTTGACCTGCCGCAGCCCGAGGCGGACGGGATGGAAGCCCGCGCCTGCGTCCGGCGCCTCCAGCGTGCAGTCCCAGTCGCTGGCGTCGACGTCGGGCGGGCGCACGACGACCCCGTGCTCCACCGCGTCGCGCACGATCTGGGCCGGGGCGTAGAATCCCATGGGCTGGCTGTTCAGCAGCGCCGCCGCGAAGACGTCCGGGTGGTGGCACTTGATCCATGAGGAAACGTAGACGAGGAGCGCGAAGCTCGCCGCATGGCTCTCCGGGAAGCCATAGGTGCCGAACCCCTCGATCTGCCTGAAGCAGCGTTCGGCGAAGTCGCGGTCGTAGCCGTTCCGCGCCATCCCCTCGACCAGCTTGTCGCGGAATTCGTGGATGATGCCGGACTTGCGGAAGGTCGCCATGGCCCGGCGCAGGCGGTCGGCGTCGGCCGGGGTGAAGCCGGCGGCGACGATGGCGATCCGCATCGCCTGTTCCTGGAAGAGCGGTACGCCCAGCGTCTTGCCCAGAACGCCCGCCAGCGCGTCCGACGGGAAGGAGACCCGCTCCCGCCCCTCGCGCCGGCGCAGATAGGGATGGACCATGTCGCCCTGGATCGGCCCCGGCCGGACGATCGCCACCTGGATGACGAGGTCGTAGAAGTTCCGGGGCTTGAGGCGGGGCAGCATGGTCATCTGCGCCCGGCTCTCCACCTGGAAGACGCCCAGGCTGTCGGCCCTGCACAGCATGTCGTAGACGGCCCGGTCCTCGGCCGGGACGGTGGCCAGCGTCAGCCTCAGGCCGTGGTGGCGGACCAGGAGGTCGAAGGCCTTGCGCACGCAGGTCAGCATCCCGAGCGCCAGCACGTCGACCTTGAGGATGCCGAGCGCGTCGATGTCGTCCTTGTCCCACTCGATCGTCGTGCGGTCGGCCATGGCGGCGTTCAGCACCGGGCAGAGTTCGTCCAGCCGCCCGCGGGTGATGACGAAGCCGCCCACGTGCTGGGAGAGATGCCGGGGAAAGCCGATCAGTTCGCGCGCGAGGTCCAGCACGCGGGCGAGCGTGGGGTCCTGCGGGTCGAGGCCCTGTTCGGCGGCTCGGGTTTCGTCGATCGCCTCGGTCCCCCAGCCCCAGATGGAGCCGGAGAGGCGGCCGACCAAATCGTCGGTCAGGCCCATCGCCTTGCCCACCTCCCGGATCGCCCCGCGGGCGCGATAGCGGACGACGGTGGCGGTCAGCCCGGCGCGCTCGCGCCCGTATTTCCCGTAGATGTACTGGATCACCTCCTCGCGCCGCTCGTGCTCGAAGTCGACGTCGATGTCGGGCGGCTCGTTGCGGGCGTCGGAGACGAAGCGTTCGAACAGCAGGTCGGCGCGGGCCGGGTCGACCGCCGTGATGCCCAGCACGTAGCAGACGGCCGAGTTCGCCGCCGACCCCCGGCCCTGACAGAGGATGCCGCGCGACCGTGCCTCGCGGACGACGTCCTCGACGGTGAGGAAATAGGGTGCGTAGCCGAGCCGGCCGACGAGGTCGAGTTCGTGGCGGAGCAGCGTCCGGATCTTCGCCGGGACGTCGGCGCCGTAGCGGTCGCGGGCACCGGCCCAGGTGAGACGCTCCAGCGTCTCCTGCGCGCTCTCCCCCGCGCCCGTCACCTCCTCCGGATATTCGTAGGTGAGTTCGTCGAGCGAGAAGGTGCAGGCCTGGGCCACGGCGACCGCGCGCATCAGCGCGTCGGGATGGCGGCGGAACAGGCGCGCCATCTCGTCCGGCGCCTTCAGGTGCCGCTCGGCGTTGGCGGCCAGCAGGTATCCGGCGGTGTGGACCGTCCGGTGCTCGCGGATGCAGGCCAGCACGTCGGCCAGCGGCCGCCGGTCGGGCGAATGCATGTGGACGTCGTTGGTGGCCAGCAGCGGCACGCCGGTGCGCGCCGCGAGGCCGGCGAGCCGGTGCAGGCGGCGTGCATCGTCGCCGCGGTAGAGGTGGGAGGCGACGAGCGACAGCCGCGGACCCCACCGTCCCTTCGCCCGGGCGAGCGCCGCGGCCGTCGTTTGCCGGTCGGCGTCGTCGAGCGCCGTCTCCGGCGGGACGAGCGCGACCTGACAGCGGTCGAGATGTGCAGCGACGTCGTCGAACACGAGATGGCATTCGCCCTTGGGCGCCCGGCGCTTGCCGACGGTGAGCAGGCGACACAGCTCGGCCCACCCCCGCCGGTCCTCGGGCCAGGCGAGCAGGGCGGGCGCGTCGGTCAGGTCGAGCCGGCAGCCGACGATCACCCGCAGGCCCGTCTCGCGGGCGGCGAGATGCGCGCGGACGACGCCCGCGACCGAGTTCCGGTCGGTCACCCCGATCGCCCGGATGCCCAGCGCGAGCGCCACCCTGGCCAGCTCCTCCGCATGGCTGGCACCCCGCAGGAAGGTGAAGTTCGTCGTGACCTGAAGCTCGGCGTAGGGGGTCACGGGGGCGGCCATAACCGCACGAATTCAAGAAGGGCCCGGAGGTCGGGATCGTGGGCGGCGGCGCGGTGAAGGTCGGCGAGGGTGAAGCGGGCGGCGAACTGGTCCTTGAAAATCAATCCCTTCCGATTCCCATCCCAGATATCGGGCCACTTCTGACGAAGACGGGCTTCGATGATCTGCTTGGATGCCTCGAACCTGGATGCTTCCTCGCCGGCATGCAGGCGTAGCAGCACGCCCTCGAAACTGGGGCGTTGCAGCACCAGGGTGAAACCGGCATCGGCGACCCTCCGCCTGAAGACATCGATAGGAACGGTCAACCGGTCCTGATCGACGATGAGACAGCTGCGAGCGTAGGCGCCCTTCTCAACTCCGAATCGGCGACGATCGACCGAAGCCGACAGCATCGCGAGCGGGTCACCGCCGCTCAGACCATACGGATCAAAGGCGAGATTGAGGCCACGCCCCTCGCACAGTTTCTTGAGCCAGAGAACGAACTGGTGCTCCCCCTCGCCCTCCACGGCCACGAACAGACGCGGGCGCGGATCGATGATGCGGCGCTTACCCATGGCTCACCCGATCTGGGGAACGGCACCGAAGACGCCGCCGAGATACTTGCGCCAGAGCGAGGGATCGCGACGGAGGCCACGGATGTCGCGAGCGCCATAGATCTCGGTGGCGCCGGTTTCGTCCTTCGCGGTGAAGAAAAGTTCTTCCTTTTCCAGCTCCATCATCAGTGCCGGATTGTGGACGTTGACGAAAAGCTGTGCCCGATGGGCGTTCTGGCCCGGATTTCCGTACTTGTCCGGCCGGGTGTCGTGGAACCAGCGGACGATCTCGGGCAGGAGGAGCGGGTGGAGCATCGTGTCGATCTCGTCGACGATCACGGTCCGCCCCTCTTCCAGACCGACGTGAAAGCGCGCCCAGTTCTCGATGAACTTCCGCGTTCCGTTGGATTCGGCGTCGTAGATGACGTCGTATCCGAGGCCTTTGTGTCGGAACAGGGCGACGGGACCGTCGTATCCGGCCCGGATCTCCATGCCCTCGATGCCGAGATCCATGCGACGGAGATCGTGGTTGAGGCGTTCGAGGTATGCGGGCATCCGGCCCAGCGCATCGAGGAACCGACGCCTGTCGACGGTGAAGGGCTCGAACCCGGCGAAGTTCGACTTGGTCCCACCGATGTCGGCCCGGATGGTCGTCGCCATCGGGTTGCCGTTCTTGGCGAGTGCCGAGATCACGCTCGCGTTGGCGCGGACGGTGCGGAGGGAATCCCTGGGCCGGGTTCCGAACAGCCGGTCGACCAGAATCGTCGTCTCCCGCCGTTCCAGGAGTTTTACGAACTTCCGGTCCGGCCGATGGCGCAGGATTTCGGATTCGACGGTCATCGGCATGCCGGGACCGACGTTGGCGAGAGTGAGTTCGTAGCGGTAAAGCCTTGGTTCGCCGCCGATCCAACCGGCCTCGAACTCGATGGCGATCCGGGTGGGAGCCTTGACGGCCTCCTCGGAGCGGAACGGCTCGAACCAGAGAACGGGCCCGTCCGTCTGCCAGTCGAAGCTGTCGACAGCGAACTGGATCGTCGACGTCAGCGCGCGGAGTACGGTGGTCTTCCCCGACGCGTTCGCCCCGTAGAAGGCGATCACGGTGGGCAGGCGTACCTCGGGGTCCGACCATGATTGCGGGAACCGGCGATCGTCCGGCGTGGTCTTGGGAATCCGCAGGTCCAGCACCTGCTTCTCCCGCACGGAATAGAAGTTCTCGATCTCGATCCGGTGGATCATCAGCGCACCTTGCGGATTTTTCGTCGACCTTGCCCTTTCATATGGCGTTTTCTGGACCTTGTCCCAATGCCGCCCGCACGTCCGTCCGGGCGAAATCCTGCCCCTTGAACAGGAGCGGTTCGTCGGTCGCGCGGGCGAGCGCATAGGCGAAACAGTCGCCGATGTTGAGGCCGGCCGGATGACGGCTGCGACCGAACCGGCGGAACGCCTCGATCGCGAGGGTCGCCTGCTCGGCCCCGATGTCGGCGACGACGATCGCGGCCTCGGCGAGGAAGGCATCGAGCGCGCGGCGGCCGGCGTCCCCTTTGCGCCCTTCGATCACCAGGGACAGTTCGACCCGGTTCACGGCCGACAGGAGACGGACCGGGGCGGCGGCGATGGCGCGGGCGAAACGGTCGGCATCGGGCTCGCCCAGAAGGATCGCGACGATCGCGGAAGTGTCGACGACCATCAGCGCCACATCCCGTCCGCGTCGTAGCCGACGATCTCGTCGGGCGGGCGCGTGTCGACATCCGGCAGGGCGGCGCAGGCGACGCCGATGGCCGCGAGGCGGGCGGCGAGGTCGCGCGAACGGCCGCGCTTCAGCCGCTCGCGGTCGAGCCGTTCGGCGAGCGCGGTCCGCACGGCCTCCGTCAGACTCTCGCCCGTCAGCGCCGCCACCTCGCGCGCGAGCCGATCGGTCACAGCATCCTTCAGGCTGAGGGCCATGACGGCCTCCGTTTCTAGAAACCAACCTGAATTATAGACAACGGCCGTCGTCGTTCCACCCCTCACCCGAACCGCCCGTGCAGGAACCAGGCGGGCGGGACCTCCGGGTGCCAGAGGCCGCGGCGGTAGAGCCAGAAGCGGTGGCCGTCGAGATCCTCGACCCGGTAGTAGTCGCGCGGCTCCCCCGCCGTGCCCGGATCGGGGGCGAGACGCCACCATTCGGGCAGCAGCCGCTCCGGCCCCTCCGCCCGGCCGATGCGGTGGACCGCACCCCGCCAGCGGAACAGGAGCGGCGGGTCGTCGGGCACCGGGGCCACCGCCTCCACCGGTTCGGGCGGGTCGAACAGGCGCAGCGGGCGGGGGCGCTCCGGGTCGGGCCAGCGGGCGCCGGCGGCCGGCCGCGGATCGTCCGCGCGCACCGCCCGGGCCGCCCGCTCGGGCCAGTGGCTCTCCCGCGGGACGAGGCGTAGCACCCGGTCGGGGCCGAGGCGCACGGCGAGGCGATCGACGAGGTCGGCGATCTCCACCGCGTCCAGCAGCGGCGGGTCGGCAGGCGCCACGAGCGCGCCCCTGCCCGCGGCGAAGCCGAGGCCGGTCTGGCGCGGGGCCAGCGGCGCCGTCTCCGCCGCCGCCAGGGTCATGGCCTCGATCCCGAGCCCGGGTTCGACCGTGCCCAGCGGTTCGGCGAAGAGGCGGGCGAGGTGGGCGGCGTCGCGGTTCGGGCGGCTGGTGCCGACCTCCAGCGCACGGACGTGGCCGTCCACCCGGAACAGCGCGAGGCGGAGCCGCCGCGCGCCCTCCCCCACCCCTTCCAGCACCGCGGCGAGGCGGTCGAGCAGGTGCCGGGTCGCCGCGGCCAGGGCCTCGGCCGTCGCGATCGCCTCGGCGAAGGCGAGGCGGACGAAGCGGACGGGCCCCGGCGGGCGGGGCGAGAGCGGCTCCTCGACGCGCCCCAGCGCCTGGTCGAGCCGCAGCGCCACCGTCTCCCCGAACCGGTCGGCGAGGCCGGCGCGGGGCAGGCGGTCCAGGTCCCCGATCCGGCGGACGCCGAGACGGCGCAGCGTGGCCACGGTGTCGGACGGCAGGCGCAACCCCTCCACCGGCAGGCCGGCGAGGAGCGGTCCGTGCCGGTTCGGCGGCACCACCAGCGGCGAGGCGGGCGCGAAACGGGCCGCGGCCCAGGCCGCACCGGCCGTGTCGGCCACCGCCGCGCGGGCCGTGAAGCCGTGGCGGGCGAGGCCGCCGACGAGATCGGCCAGCATCGGCGCCTCGCCCCCGAAGAGATGCGCGCAGCCGGTCACGTCGAGCCAGAGGCCGTCCGCCCCGTCGACCGCGACCCAGGGGGTGAAGCGCCCGCACCATCCGGCGACGCGGGCCAGCGTCGCCGCGTCGGCCGCGGGATCCTCCGGCCGCACGTCGAGGCCGGGGACGATCGCCCGGGCGTCGGCCAGCCCCATGCCGGGATGGAGGCCCGCCGCCTCGGCCGCGGCGTCGACGGCGCGGACCAGCTGCCGCCCCCGCTCGGCACCCGCCGTGGCGCGGGGCGCGCGCTCGCGCGAGGCGGGCGCGTGGTCCGTGCGTGCGAGGCGGTCCGTCGGCAGACGGGGCAACCAGACGGCGAGGATCCGACGGAGCGGCAGCATGGACGACATATAGAACAAAAAGCGAACACTGACAAGAGAGATCAGCGCGAAAATGACGTACGAAATAGAAACATTCATGGAACACAGGCGGTTCGACTCGGAAGTGCCACGGACAGGCGCCCGATCCGTGGCGGCGGCACACCGCCCACGACCTCCGCGCGTGCCCCTGACGGCGTAGGATGCTTGCCCCGGGACCGCGCGGGCGCCATGTCGGACCGATGATCCGCCTCCTCGCCCTTCTCGCCGTCGCCGGGTCGGTCCTGGCCCCGCCCGCGACGGCGCAGACGGCCGACGCGCCCCTCGTGCCGCCGCGGGAACGTCCGCGCGATCCGGGCGTGCCGAACCGGCTGCTCGCCCCCTCGCCGCTCGCGGACCCGTCGCCGCTCGACCGGCAGGACGCGCTCAACGCCCGCCGCGACCTGCAGGACGCGCTGCGCCAGTACGACCAGATCGACCGCGGCGGACAGGGCACGATCGACGACCGGCGACGGATGCAGGACCTGCAGGGCCAGATGGACCGGCTCGACCGGTCGCTGGGGCGTTAGGGGCCGATCGCCACGCGCGGATGCGGCTCCGCCGCCCGCCGCGGCGGCATCGCCTCCGCCGCGCCGGCCTCCGCCACCGGGTCGAGCCGGCCGTCGCGCAGGTCCACCGTCCACGCCCCCGGCCGGCCGCCCCGGCAGCGAAGGAGGGACAGGCGCCAGCGCAGGGGGCCCAGACCCGGCTCGTCGGCCGGTCCCGGGGGCGGTCCCGGGGGCGGTCCCGGGGCGGGATCGACCCGCCAGCGGGTGACGGCCGCGGACGTGCGGACGGCGGTCCCGCCGGGGGCCAGCAGCAGGGCGGGCACCCCGTTCCCCTCGGCGGCGAGCTGGAGGCGGCGGCTGGCGGTCAGGTCGGGGGAGGCCCCCTCGCCCACCACGGCGCCGAGACCGCGGCAGCCCAGCGCCTCCTCCATCGTCCACAGCACCTCGTCGGTCCGGCGGGCGGCGACGACCAGCAGGCGGGCCGGGTCGAGGCCGAGCGCCGCGAGGCCGGGCGCGTAGAGGTCCGGGCGTCGCGCGACCCAGACGACCGGACGGTGGGGCACGGCGTCGGCGGTCGCCAGCCGCACCGCCAGCCAGGCGGCGAAGCCCGTGGCCGCCCCCGCGTCGCCCGCGATCTCGTGCAGCGCCCCGCGGGTCAGGCCCCCGTCGGGCAATGCCCCGTCGACCGGCGGGCAGCCGAGGGGCACCGTCGCGACGCCCGTCCCGCCCACGCCCTCCAGCCGCCGCACCTCCTCGCGCAGGGCGGCGAGGCGGGCGGCGCGGTCGCTCTCCCCGGCGGCGGGGCGGGTCGGCATGGGACACTCCAGATTTTGTTCTTGTTGTGTTCTAGTTCCGGCCGGCCGCACGCGTCAAGCACCCCCGACGGGAGCCCAGGGCTCCGAATCCAAGTTTACGATGGGTTTGGTTTGAGGAGGGAGGCGAGATGGTCGTCCTTGAACAGGACGTCCAGCACCCAGTGGAGGCTGTTTTCGATGCCCCAGTGCCCGCGGACGGCGTCGGCGGCGCGGCGTGCGTCGAGCGGGGCGGACGAGATGAAATAGCGGGTGTCGTCGCGCGTCCGGTCGCGCAGGTGCGCGGGCGATGGAGACGCGGCTGGCGGAGAGCCCGCACCTCGCAGGGCCCGACCACACGATCGGCGACATCGCCTGCCTGCCGTTCACGCTGCTGTCGATGCGCAAGCCGGGATTCCCCGAGGCATGGCCGAACCTCGCCCGCTGGTGCGCGTCGCTGGAGGCGCGGCCGGCGGTCCAGCGGGGGCTGAAGGCGGTCGGCTAGAGAACGGGCCCCTCACCCCTTCGCCGCGAGCGCCTTCGCCCGGATCTCGGCGAGGGTCGTCCGCGTCGTGATCTGCTCCGGGTCCATCTTCAGGTGCAGGACGGCCGCCGTCCCCGACGCCAGCGCCGCCTCGAAGGCGGGCGCGAAGTCCGCGGTCCGGGCGACCGTGGCGCCGAAGGCCCCGTAGCTGCGGGCGAGTGCGGCGAAGTCCGGGTTGGTCAGCGTCGTGGCGCTGACGCGGGCCGGATACTCCCGCTCCTGATGCATCCGGATCGTGCCGTACATGCCGTTGTCGAACAGCAAGATCACCGGCCTCGCCCCGTGGTGCATGGCGGTGGCGAGTTCCTGGCCCGTCATCTGGAACCCGCCGTCGCCGACGTTCGCGACGACGATCCGGTCGGGATGGGCGAGGCTGGCCGAGACGGCGGCCGGCACCGCATAGCCCATCGCCCCGCTGGTCGGGCCGAGCTGGCGGCCCGGGCGGCGGTAGCGCAGGAACCGGTGGCTCCAGCCGCTGAAGTTCCCCGCGTCCACCGTCACGATCGCGTCGTCGGGCAGCCGGTCGGCCAGCCACGCGAAGCAGCGGCCGAGGTCGAGGTCGCCGCCGTAGGTCTGCGGCGCCACCCACGCGGCATGGTCGGCCGCCGCGGCATTGGCCCACGCCGCCCAGCGGCAGGCGGCGGGCGGCGCCAGCGCCGCGAGCGCCGCCGCGGCCGGCGCCTGGGCCGCCTGGATGCCGAGCGTCGGGTGGAAGACGCGCCCGATCTCCTCCGCCGAGGGATGGAGATGGACCAGCGTCTGCCGCGGGACCGGCAGGTCGAGCAGCGCGTAGCCCTGGGTCGTGATCTCGCCGAGCCGCGCGCCCAGAACGATCAGGAGGTCGCACGCCTTCACGCGCGCGACCAGCGCCGGGTCGGCGCCGGTGCCGAGATCGCCGGCGTAGACGGGGCTGCGGTTGTCGATCACGTCCTGCCGGCGGAAGGAGACCGCGACCGGCAGGCGCCACGCCTCGGCGAAACGGCGCAGGTCCGCGGCCGCCGCATCCGTCCAGCCGCTTCCGCCCGCCAGCACGAGCGGGCGTTCCGCCGCGGCCAGCAGCCCGGCGAGCGTCGCGAGGTCGGCCGGGCCGGGGTGTGGCAGCGTCGGCGCGGTCACGCCCGCGTCCGCCACGTCCGCCGCCTCGGCCAGCATGTCCTCCGGCAGGGCGAGGACGACGGGACCGGGCCGGCCCGAGGCCGCGACGTGGAAGGCGCGCGACACGAACTCGGGCACGCGCGCCGGATCGTCGATCTGGGCCGCCCATTTGGCGACGGCGCCGAACATCCGCCGGTAGTCGATCTCCTGGAACGCCTCGCGCTCGGCCTGGTCGCGGGCGACCTGGCCGATGAAGTAGATCATCGGCGTCGAATCCTGCATCGCCGTGTGGACGCCGATCGAACCGTTGCAGGCGCCCGGCCCCCGGGTGACGAAGCAGACGCCGGGACGCCCCGTGAGCTTGCCGTGCGCCTCGGCCATGAAGGCGGCCCCGCCCTCCTGCCGGCAGGTGATCACCTGGATCTCCGGCCGGTCGACGAGCGCGTCGAGGACGTGGAGATAGCTCTCCCCCGCCACCGTGAACACGCGGTCGACGCCGTGGGCGGCCAGCGCGTCGACGAGGAGACGGCCGCCGGGACGGGGACCGGCGGATCGGGCGGGTGCGGTCATCGGGCGGGACCCAGGACCTCGGGCGGCGGGGCGGTCACCGGGCGGCGCGGTGCCGGGACGCCGTTGACGAGGGCGGCGACCGAGCGTCGGTGCCAGGGCGGGAGCGCCGCCTCCGCCTCGAGGTCGACCGCCGCGACCTCGCCGACAGCGCCGGGCAGGATGCGGATGGCCCACGGCCGCCGCCCACCGCCCGCGGGCGCGCCCGCATCGGGCTGCAGGACAGCGTAGCGCAGGACCGCGGTGCCGTCGGGATCGGTCGCGGCGGCGCCGGTGAAGACCCGCGCGCCGCCGACCGGCTGGGTTCCGGCGAAGACGCCGACCGCCTTCGCCCCGGGGGGAAGCGGCCCCGGCGCCGGTCGCCCGGCCGCGGCCCAGAGGCGGGCCCAGCCCGCGGCGTCGGTCGCGAGATAGAGGCCGCCCGTCGGAAGGCGGGCGTCGTCGCCCTCGAAGGCGAGGCCGCGGGCCAGTGCTGCCTCGGTCTCCGGGCCGGGAACGACGGGAATGCGCGCGGTGGCGGGCATCCGCACCTCCTCGGTCCGGACGGCGCGCCCGGCCCCTTCGGGAAGCAGACGGATCGCCCAGGGCGACCGGCCACCCCCGCCGACGCCCGAGCCGAGGACGCCGTAGGTCACCAGCGTCGCGGGCGGGGTCGCCGCGGTCCCCGCGACCGGGATCGCCCGCAGCGTCGAGACGCGGACGGCGGGGCTCGCCGTCCCGAGGAAGATGCCGACGGCCGTGCGCCCGGCGGCGAGCGAGCCCGGAGGCGCGCGCCCCACGAGCGCCCACATCGCGTTCCACTCGGCCTCGCTGCGCGCCTCCAGCACCTGGAAGGCGGGGGCGACGGCGCCCGTTCCTTCCCACGCCTCCCCGGCCTCGATCGCGGCGCGCGCCTCGACCGGAAGCTCGGGCGGCCGGGGCGGCCAGGGCTCGCCGGCCAGGAAGGATGCGGACCGTTCGCACCCGCCGAGCGCCACGGCGAGGACGACGAACGCGAGGCCGGCGATGCGGGTCATGGCGTCGGACGGTCGCGCCGCGGCAGGACGGTCTCGACGATCTGCGCCCAGATGCTGGCGCCGACCGGCAGGATCTCGTCGTTGAAATCGTAACCGGGGTTGTGGACCGCGACCGTCCCCGGCCCGCGCCCGCCGCCGAGCCAAAGGTAGGATCCCGGCCGCGCCTCCAGCATGTAGGAGAAGTCCTCCGCCCCCATGCAGGGCGGCAGGTCGCGCTTCACCGCCCCCTCGCCCACCACCCGGGCGGCGGCGGCGGCAGCGACGTCGGTCTCGGCCGCGTGGTTGACCGTCGCCGGATAGCCGCGGCGATAGACGACCTCGGCCGTCGCCCCGAAGGCTGCGGCGACGCTGGTCGCGATCCGCTCCATGTGCGCGATGACCATGTCCTGCACCGCGGGAAGGTAGGTGCGCACGGTGCCGGCCAGCGTCGCCTCCTCGGGGATGACGTTGTAGGCGGTGCCGGAATGGATCTGGGTGACGCTCACCACGGCGTTGTGCATCGGGTCGGCGTTGCGGGCGACGATCGACTGCATCGCCGTCACGACGTGGGAGGCGACGAGGACCGGGTCGACCGAATGGTGGGGCATCGCCCCGTGCCCGCCCTTGCCGCGGATCGTGATGTCGAACCGGTCGGCCGCCGCCATGACGGGGCCGGCGACGGCGCCGACCTCGCCCGCCGGCAGTTCCGGCCAGTTGTGCATGCCGTAGACCTGCTCCATCGGGAAGCGGTCGAACAGCCCCTCGTCCATCATCACCCTGGCGCCGCCCAACCCCTCCTCGGCGGGCTGGAAGACGAAGTAGACGGTACCGTCGAAGTTCCGCGTCTCGGCCAGATAGCGCGCGGCACCCAGCAGCATGGTCGTGTGGCCGTCGTGCCCGCAGGCGTGCATGCGCCCCGGGTTGCGTGAGGCGTGGGCCGCACCCGTCGTCTCCGACATCGGCAGCGCGTCCATGTCCGCCCGCAATCCGACCGCCCGGCCCGACGCGTCGGTCCGCCCCTTCAGCACGCCGACGACGCCCGTCTTCGCGATCCCCTCGTGGACCTCGATGCCCCAGTCGCGCAGCTTCGCGGCGACGATGCCGGCGGTCCGCACCTCCTCGAACCCGAGTTCGGGATGCGCGTGGATGTCCCGCCGCCATTCGGTCATGTCGGCGTGGAAGGCGGCGATGCGGTTGTTGATCGGCATGGGGCTCGTCCGGTGCGGGTCACGCGCTGCGGGGAAGCGCCTTCTCGACGAGGCGAACGAACAGGCTCGCCCCGAGCGGAAGGATCGCGTCGTTGAAGTCGTAGAGGGGATGATGGACCTGATGCCGGTGGTCCGCGTCCCCCTGGCCGAGGAAGAGGAAGCAGCCGGGCCGCGCCTCCAGCATGTAGGCGAAGTCCTCGCCGCCCATGATCGGCGGCGGGTCGACGTCCACCGCCCCTCGGCCCAGTACCTCGGCCGCGACCTCGGCCGGCTGGAAGAAGAGATGGACCGTCCCGTCGAAGTTCCGCGTCTCGGCCAGATGGCGCGCGGCCCCCAGAAGCATGGCGGTGTGCCCGTCGTGCCCGCAGCCGTGCATGCGCCCGGCGCACGTGGAGGCGTGCGGCAGGCCCGTCTCCTCGGTCATGGGCAGCGCGTCCATGTCGGCGCGCAGGCCGACCGACCCGCCCGGTCCCCGGCCCCGGACGACACCGACGACGCCCGTACCGCCGACCCCCTCGTGCACCTCCACGCCCCAGGCGCAGAGCCGCTCGGCCACGAAGCCGGCGGTGCGCGTCACCGCGAACCCGACCTCGGGATTGGCGTGCAGGTCGCGCCGCCACGCGGTCATCTCGTCGTGCAGCGCCGCGAGGCTGTTCAGGACCGGCACGCCCGCCCCCTCACGCGCGGCGCGGCAGCGCCGTCTCCACCAGCTTCACCCAGAAGCTGGCGCCGATCGGCAGCGCCTCGTCGTTGAAGTCGTAGCGTGGGTGGTGGACCAGCGGGGTGTCCGGCCCGCGGCCCGTGCCGAGGCGGACGAAGGAACCGGGCCGGGCCTCCAGCATGTAGGCGAAGTCCTCGCCACCCATGACCGGCGGGATGTCGGGATCGACCCTGTCGTCGCCGACGACCGCCCGCGCGACCGCGGCGGCGAAGGCGCTCTCCGCCGCGGTGGTGATCAGCGCCGGATAGCCGCGGTCGTAGGCGAGCCGGATCGTGCAGCCGTGCGCCACGGCGAGGCCGGCGCAGATCTCGCCCATGCGGCGCTCGATCATGTCGCGCACGGCGGGGCGGTAGGTGCGCACCGTTCCGGCGAGCCGGGCCCGGGCCGGGATGACGTTGTAGGCCTCGCCCGACTGGAAGATCGTGACCGAGAGGACGGCGCTCTCGACCGGGTCGGCGTTGCGGCTGACGATCGTCTGGAACGCCTGGTAGAGCTGGGTCCCCACGGCGACCGGGTCGATCGTGGTGTGCGGGCGGGCGGCGTGCCCGCCCTTGCCCTCGATCGTGACGTCGAAGCTGTCGGAGGCGGCCATCGCCGGGCCGGTCCGGACGCCGATGGTGCCGAAGGGCATGTTGGGTGAATTGTGCAGGCCCCAGACGGTGTCGACCGGGAACCGGTCGAACATCCCCTCGCGCACCATGCGGGCGCCGCCGCTGTCCTGGCCGCCGACCTCCTCGGCCGGCTGGAAGATCAGCACGACCGTGCCGTCGAAGTTCCGGGTCTCGGCGAGGTGGCGGGCCGCGCCCAGCAGCATGACGGTGTGCCCGTCGTGCCCGCAGCCGTGCATCCTGCCCGGGATGGTCGACGCGTGGGGAACGCCCGTCTCCTCGGTCATCGGCAGGGCGTCGATGTCGGCGCGCAGGCCGATCGCGCCCTTGCCCGCGCCCGATCCGCGCAGGACGCCGATCACGCCCGTCCCGGCCATCCCCTCGTGCACCTCGACGCCCCACGCGCGGAGCTTGTCGGCGATGAAGGCGGCGGTCCGCGTCTCCTCGAACCCGAGTTCGGGATTGGCGTGGAGATCGCGCCGCCACGCGGTCATCTCGTCGTGGAAGGCGGCGATGCTGTTGTAGATCGGCATGGACGGCGGCCTCGTCTCGACAGGCGCATCTGAGGCGCGCGGCGGACCGCTGTCAAGCGGACCCGCCCCCCTTGCGTGGGGCGGCGATGTCGGCGAGGCGGGCATCGACCAGGGCCGCCGTCGGAAGCCCCTCCTGCGCCCCGAGGGCGAGGCAGGCGATGCCGGCGGCGACCGCGGCGCGGTGCAGCGCCATCGGCAGGTCGAGCCCCGCGTCCAGCGCCGCCGCGAGGTTGCCGGCGAAGCAGTCGCCCGCGCCCGTCGTGTCCACCGGATCGATGGCCAGCGCGTCGACCGACCAGAGGTCGCCCGCCGGGGTGGCGGCGATCGCCCCGGCCCCGCCCAGGGTGACGACGACGTCGGTCCCCGTCTCGGCCGCGAGGCCGAGGGCCCAGCGATCGGCCGCGTCGGTCCTGAGGCCCTCGCCGGCGGTGAGGTCGGCCAGCTCCAGCTCGTTCAGCAGCACGACCGAGGCGTCGGCGATCATCTGCCGCGGGACGGGCGCATAGGGTGCGAGGCTGAGGATGGAGCGCACGCCGCGGGCCTTCGCCCGGCGCAGCAGCGCGCGGGTCTCCTCGACGGGCACCTCGAGCTGGACGACGAGCCACGTCGACGGGCCGAGCCGCGCGTCCGGCACGGCGTCCGCCTTGGACGCGAGGTTGGCGCCGCTGGCGACCGCGATGAAGTTCTCGCCCGTCGGGTCGACGCAGATCATCGCGCAGCCGGTGGGATCGGCGACCGTGGCCACCCCCGCCCCGTCGACGCCCTCCTCCACGAGGACGGCGCGCAGCGAGCGGCCGAACCCGTCGTCGCCGACGGCACCATAGAGGGCGACCGACGCGCCCGCGCGGACCGCGGCGACCGCCTGGTTCAGCCCCTTGCCTCCGGGCTTCGCCACGTAGCCGGGGGTGAGCACGGTCTCCCCCGGCCGCGGGAGCGACGGGACCTCGAGGATGAGGTCCATGTTGAGGGAGCCGAAGACGACGATCATGGGGGATACTCCGGGACGTCCGCCGGTTGCCGTGGGGATGGATACTGCCACGGACGCGGGCCGCGCGCGACGACGGCGGACGTCGGTCCGCCGCCTATCCTCCGGTCGGGGTCAGGCCGCGACGGGGGCGGGAACCCGCTCGATCACCGGCACCCGCCCCTCCTCGATCCCGTGACAGGCGACCAGCGCCCCGCCCGCCCTCTTCGCGACCGGCACCTCGGTTCGGCACCGGTCGTTGGCGAAGGCGCAGCGGGGATTGAAGGGGCATCCGGGGGGCGGATCGATCGGGTTCGGCACCTCGCCCGCCACCGGCTGGCGCTGGCGGCCGGTCATGTCGATGTCCGGGATCGTGTCCAGGAGCATCTGCGTGTAGGGGTGCCGGGGAAAGCGGAACAGTTCCTTCGAGGGCGCCCGCTCGACGAGGCGGCCGAGGTACATCACCCCCACCTCGTCCGACATGTGGTGCACGACCGCGAGGTTGTGGCTGATGAAGAGGTAGGTGAGGCCCAGGTCGCGCTGCAGGTCCTTCATCAGGTTCAGGATCTGCGCCTGCACCGACACGTCGAGCGCGGAGGTCGGCTCGTCGCAGACCAGGAACTCGGGGTTGGAGGCGAGCGCGCGGGCGATGGAGATGCGCTGGCGCTGGCCGCCCGAGAATTCGTGCGGATACTTCTCGCCGTCGCGCGGATTGAGCTTCACCTGCGTCAGAAGCTCGTCGACCCGCGCGTCGATCGCCTCGCGGCCCGACAGGATCGCGTGCGCCCGGATCGGCTCGGCGATGATGTCCCGCACCCGCCAGCGCGGGTTGAGGCTGGCGTAGG
>JBIJED010000454.1:0-3404 GCA_044343785.1 Azospirillales bacterium
GGCGAGGGCGAGGGCGCCCGCCAGCGCGTCGCCGGCGGGCGGCACGATCCGGCCGCGGACGTCGTCGGGCAGGTGCGGTGCCAGGAAGGTCGAGACGCCGCCGAGGAGCGAGAGGCCGGGCGCGCCCGTCGCCAGCAGCGCCCGGGCGAGGAGCGTGGCGTCGTGGCCGGCGTGCGCGAGGATCTCCGCCGCGGCGGGATCGTCGGCACGCTCGAGGGCCAGCGGCGCCAACGCGCCGTAGTCGCCGGGCCGCGCCGTCTCCTGGAAGGCGACCGCACGCTCCGGGTCGTCGTCGAAGCGCGCCATCACCGCTTGCGTGAAGGGCGTCGCCGGCCGGACGCCGTCGTGCCCGTCGAGCGCGCGGCGCAGCGACGCGAGACCGATCCACGCCCCCGACGCGGCGTCGGAGATCGGGAAGCCCCAGCCGCCCACCCGGTGCTCACGCCCGCCCACGAGCGCCAGCCCGCACGATCCCGTGCCGAGGATCAGGATCGCCCCGTCGCCCCCGCCGTGCGCGCCCAGAAGGGCCGCATGCGCGTCGGTCGCGAACGCCATCGCGGCGAAGGGGTGCGCCCAGCGCGCGAAGGCCGCCCGGTCCTTGCGCTGGCCGACGCCGGCGAGGCCCAGCCCGGCGCGAAGGCGGCCGGCCGCGTCCGCCGGCAGGCCCGCGGCGTCGAGGGCGGCGCGGGTCGCGGCGAGGATGGCACCCGTGGCGCCGTCCATGTCGAGCCGCGGGTTCGCGGGTCCCGCCTCGCCCTCGCCCAGGGTCCGGCCGGCGGCGTCGGCGATCCGGGCGCGACAACGGGTCGCGCCGCCGTCGATCCCGAGGAGGAGGGGGGCGCTCATCGCCCGCCGACCCACGTCCGCACCACCCGGAGGTCGCCGTCCAGCGCCACGAGATCGGCCCGCCAGCCCGGCGCGATCCGTCCGATCCGGTCGTCCAGCCCGAGGAAGGTCGCGGGGTGCAGCGACGCCATCGCCAGCGCCGTGCCCAGCGGCAGGCCGACGTCGCGCACCATGTTGCGGACCGCCGTCGCCATGTCGAGCGCCGCACCCGCCAGCGCACCCTCGCCGTTCACGCAGCGCCCGTCCCGCATCGTGATCCGCTCGCCGTCGAGCATGAACGACGGGTCGTCCGCCCCCACCGGCGGCATGGCGTCGGAGACCAGCATCATGCGCCCGGGCCCCCGCGCGGCGACCGCGACCGACAGGCTGGCCGGATGCACGTGGATGCCGTCCGCGATCAGCCCGCACCAGAGCGAGCGCGACCGCAGCGCCGCCCCCACCACCCCCGGCTCCCGGCTTCCGAACCCGCTCATGGCGTTGAAGAGGTGGGTGACGCCGACGACCCCGCGGCGGACGGCCGCGCGCATGGTCTCGTAATCCGCGTCCGTGTGCCCCGCCGAGACGCGCACCCCCGAGGCCGCCAGCGCCTCGATGCTGCCCGGCGGCGCGTGCTCGGGCGCCAGCGTCACCACCGTCGGCCCGACGTCGCCCAGCGCCGTCAGGACGGGCAAATCGTCGGGGGCGAGGGGGCGGATGTGGCGGAGCGCGTGGGTGCCGCGGCGGCCCCTGTCGAAGAACGGCCCCTCCAGATGGATGCCGAGGATGCCGGGTTCCCCCGCCGCGATCGCCTGCCGCACGGCGGCGACCGCGCGCGGCATCACGCCGGGTTCGTCCGAGATCAGGGTGGGCAGCAGGCCCGTCGTCCCGAACCGGCGATGGGCGGCGGCGATGGCGCGCATGCCCTCGACCGTCGGCGCGTCGTTGAACAGGACCCCGCCGCCCCCGTTCACCTGCACGTCGACGAAGCCGGGGGCGAGCGTCAGCCCGTCGAGGTCGATCCGTTCGAGGTCGGCGGGGATCGCGTCCGCCGGAACGAGGCCGGCGACGTGTCCGTCGCGGACGATCACGGTCCGGTCGTCGTGGAAGGCGGCGCCGTCGAAGACGCGGGCGCCGACGAGGGCGAAGGAGGGTGCGTTCGGCATGGGGCGGACAGTAGCATCGGCCGCCCGATCCGGGGCAAGGGCCGCCGGGCGGCCTTGATCCTCCGCTCCCCCGGTCCACCCTTTCTGCGATGCATCGAACGCCGGCCCCGCCATGTCTGCGCGCCCCCTGATCGATCCGGTCGTCATCGGGCGGTCGCCGTTCCCGAACCGGTCCCTCGCGGCGCCGCCGGGCGTCACCCGGGCGCCGCCCGACCTTCCGGCCCCGACCTTCGCGCTGCCCGCCGCCCGCGTCGCCGACCTCTGGGTCGCGGTGGTGGAGGGGCAGCCGCGCGCCCGCATCGTCGAACGGGGTGTGGATGGTCTCCTGATCCATGCGGTGCAGACGACCGCCGTCCTCCGCTTCGTCGACGACGTGCACGCCCGGATCCTGCCGCTGGGCCGGGACCGGTCGACCCTCGCCGTCCTCAGCCGGTCGCGGGTGGGGCTCTGGGACCTCGGCGTGAACCGGGCCCGGCTGCGCGCATGGCTCGCCGACCTCGAGGCGCGCGCGGCCCGCTGGTCGTCGGGCGGGGCGCCGGGGTAGGGTCGGGCATCCGATCCGGGGACCGACCGATGAAGACCGAGACGTTGAGCCCGCGGTCGCTGGGCATCGACACCTGGCCGCCGCGCGACGTGCTGGACGCGATGCTGGAGGGGCAACTGGCCGCCGTCGCGTCCGTCCGCGCCGCCCTGCCGGCGCTGGCGGCGGCGGCGGAAGGTGCCGTCCCCCGCCTCGCCCGCGGCGGTCGCCTCGTCTATGCCGGTGCGGGCACCTCGGGCCGCCTCGGCATGCAGGACGGGGTGGAGCTGACCCCCACCTTCGACTGGCCGGCCGACCGGATCGTCTGGCTGATCGCGGGCGGGCCGCAGGCGCTGGTCCGCGCGGTGGAGGGGGCGGAGGACGACCGGGCGGCGGCGCGGGCCGACGCCGAGGCCGCGGGCGTGGGGCCCGACGACGTGCTGATCGCCGTCGCCGCCAGCGGCAGCACCCCCTACACGATCGCAGCACTGGAGCACGCCCGTGCCAAGGGTGCCCTGGGGATCGCCATGGCGTCGAACCCGGACGCGCCCCTGCTGGCCGCGGCGGAGGTGCCGGTCCTGCTCGACACCGGGCCGGAACTCGTCGCCGGCTCCACCCGCATGAAGGCGGGTACGGCGCAGAAGGTGGCGCTCAACCTGCTCTCCACCCTGATCATGATCCGCCTCGGCCGCGTCCACGACGGGCACATGGTGGACATGCAGGCGACCAACGCGAAGCTGCGCGTGCGGGCGCGCCGCATGGTGATGCAGATCGCCGGCTGCGCGGAAGAGGCGGCCGACGCCGCGCTCGCCGCCACGGGCGGGCGGGTGAAGCCGGCGGTGGTCGTGGCGGTGACGGGCACCGACGCGGCCGGGGCGGCGGCGGCGCTGGTGGCG
>JBIJED010000248.1:0-5083 GCA_044343785.1 Azospirillales bacterium
GGAACAGCGTCGTCCCCGCCGCGACCGCCGGCCAGTCCTGCCCGCCCTCGCCGATGATGATCGGGATGAAGGGCGGGGCCGTCTGCGCCGAGCCGGAGGTGAGCAGCACGGCGAAGGCGTACTCGTTCCAGGCGAAGATCAGGCAGAAGATGGCGGTCGCCGCGATGCCCGTGGTCGCCTGCGGCAGCACCACCTTCACGAAGGCCTGCAGGCGGGTGTAGCCGTCGATCATGGCGGCCTCCTCGTACTCGCGCGGGATCTCGTCGATGAAGCCCTTCAGCAGCCACACGGCGAGCGACACGTTCACCGAGGTGTACAGCAAGATCATGCCGAGGCGCGTGTCCGACAGGCCGAGTTCCCGGTACATCAGGAAGATCGGGATGGCGACGGCGATGGGCGGCATCATCCGCGTCGACAGGATGAAGAACAGAAGGTCGTCCTTGAGCGGCACCCGGAAGCGCGAGAAGCCGTAGGCGGCGAGCGTGCCCAGCACCACCGCGAGGGCCGTCGAGCCGAAGGCGATGACGACCGAGTTCACGAACCGCGGCACGTAGTTGGACGGGCCGACCACCACCATCCCCTTCCCCCGCGCCAGCGCCTCGCACCGGTCGTCGGCGGGCGGAAGCGAGGCGATGTACTCCGGCGTCTGGCGGGAGCGGGTGGTGAAGAGGTTGCAGTAACCCTCGATCGTCGGTTCGAAATCGACCCAGGGCAACACCTTGGGCGGATAGGAGATCGAGTCCGGCGGCGACTTGATCGACGTCAGCGCGATCCAGACCAGCGGGATCAGCGCGAGGACCGCATAGGCGATCACGATCGTGCCGGCGATCCGGCGGGCGAGGGGCGTCGGCTCGACGATCGAATGGGCTGTGGACAGGCCGACGGCGGGCATGGCGGGGCCTCTCAGCGCTGCTTCACGCGGTTGAGGGCCTTCACGTAGATGTTCGCGAGGCCGAAGACGGTGACGAACAGGATGATCGCGAAGGCGGAGGAGTAGCCGGTGCGCCACTTCTCGAACGCCTCGCGCTTCAGGGTGATGGACGCGACCTCGGTGGTCGACCCGGGCCCGCCACCGGTGAGCAGGTTGACCATGTCGAACATCTTGAAGTTCTCGATGCCCCGGAACAGCACCGCCAGCATGATGAAGGGCAGCGCCATGGGCAGCGTGATCGACCAGAACCGGCGCCAAGCCGACGCGCGATCGATCTCGGCCGCCTCGTAGATGTGCTCAGGAATCGACCGCAGCCCGGCGAGGCAGATCAGCATCACGTACGGCGTCCACATCCAGCTGTCGACGATCACGATCGCCCAGGGCGAGAGCGTGACGTCACCCAGCATCTGGAAGGAGGAGGGCGCGATACCCGTGACGAACGAGATCATGTAGTTGAACAGACCGATCTGCGGCTGGTAGAGGAACGTCCAGAAGTTGCCCACCACCGCCGGCGACAGCATCATCGGCAGCAGGATCACGGTGGTCCACACGCCGTGGCCGCGGAACCGCCGGTCGATCAGCCAGGCGAGCGCGAAGCCCAGCACCGTCTGGATCGCGATGGACGCGATCACGAAGCGGGCCGTGACCTGCATCGCCGCCCAGATGTCCGGGTTCGTCAGGATGTCGGTGTACCAGTCCCCGCCGATCCAGCGGACCGGCGCGTTCGGCCGGTTGGCGCGGTAGTTCGTGAAGGACAGCCAGACGGTCCACACGAGCGGGAAGATGTTGATCGCCAGCAAGAGGACGATCGTCGGCGAGATGAACGCCCAGGCGACCGCACGGTCCGACAGCCCCCGGACCCGGCGGGCGACGGCCTGGGGCGTCGCCGCGGCGGCCCGTTCGGCAAGCGTGTTCAGGGTGCGGGTCATCGCGCGCCTTCGGCATCGGGACGGGCGGTGAAGGGAACCCGGCGCCGGGGCGCGGCGCCGGGTCCGGAGGGCGTCAGATCTTGCCGTCCTCCTTGAACACCTTGGTCCAGTCCTGGATGAGCAGGTCGAGCGCCTGCTTGGCCGTGCCCTGGTCGGCCACCACGAAGTCGTGGATGCGCTTCTGCATGGCGAGCAGCAGCTGCGCGTAGGAGGGCTCGGCCCAGAAGTCGACGACCTCGCCCATCGCGGTCAGGAAGTCGCGGGCGAAGGGGGCGGTGGAGGCGAAGTTCGGATCCTCCAGCACGGCCTTGTGGCAGGAGTAGCCGCCCAGCGACCACCACTTCTTCTGCACGTCGGCCGAGGCGAACCACTTGATGTACTGGAGCGCCTCGTTCCGGTTCTGGGAGTAGGACACGACCGAGATGCCCTGTCCGCCCAGCTGCGAGCCGCGGCCGGCCGGGCCCGGCGGATTGACGAAGAAGCCGATGCGGTCGCCGCCGACGTTCGGGTCCTTTTGTAGACCCGGGAAGAAAGCGAACCAGTTCATCTGCAGCGCGACCTGCCCCGACTTGAAGGCGTCCAGCCCCTCCTGCATGTAGGAGTTGGAATAGCCGGGCGGCGTGCAGCACTTGTAGAGCTGCTTGTAGAAGTCGAGACCGGCCACCGAGGCGGCCGAGTTCACGAAGCCTTCCATGGAATAGGGCTTGTTCGGGTCCTGGTACTTGAAGCCGTGGGTGTAGAGGGCGTTGGCCACACCCATGGTGATGCCCTCGGACCCGCGCTCGGTGAAGATGGCGGCGCCGTAGACGCGCTTGCCGTCGATCTCGCGGCCCTGGAAGAACTCCGCGATGTCCTTCAGCTCGGCCTGGGTCTTCGGCGGGGCGATGTCACGGTTGAAGCGCTGCTTGAACGCCGCCTGGATGTCGGGGCGGGCGAACCAGTCCTTGCGGTAGGTCCAGCCGAGCGCGTCGCCCATGGCGGGCAGCGCCCAATAGTTCGGCGTACCCTTCGGCCAACTGGCATAGCCGGCGACGGTGGCCGGCATGAAGTCATCGATCTTGATCCCCTCGCGGGCGAAGAAATCGTTCAGCTTGACGTAATGGCCGTTCTCGGCCGAGCCGCCGATCCACTGGCTGTCGCCGATCAGCAGATCGCACAGCCGGCCCTTGGAGTTCAGTTCGTTCAACATGCGGTCGGCGAAGTTCGGCCAGGGCACGAACTCGAACTTCATGTTCACGCCCGACTGGGCGGTGAAATCCTTGGAGAGTTCGACCAGGGCGTTGGCCGGATCCCAAGCGGCCCAGCAAAGCGTCAGCGTCTTGCCCTGCGCCTGCGCATCCTGCGCCGGCACTGCGATGCCCACGGCGGCGATTACGGCACCCAGCGTTGCGAGAAGCCTCTTCATCGGTTGCGTCCTCCTCCACCTGTCCGGTTGCGGACGTTGTCGTCGTTCGGACCACGATCGGGTCATGTTTAGTACGACATGCGAAACTAAACACGTCAAGGCATCATCGTTCGCAGGAGACGCCTCGAACCGAACGATTGTTTCCTCGCCATCTCCTGAAGGGTTATCACCCTCGTCGGGGGAAGAGGTCGAACGTCACGCGAACTGAACACGACCGGTCCGGACAGGCGCCCGGACGTGAGGGTCGGCATCCGGAACGGTGGCCGGGATCGTGTCCAATGTGTGCGACGGCAGCCCAACTGGACGCCGATCGGCAGCGCAGACCATCGGTTCTCATCGGATATGGCGGTCCGAAGTTCGACGCTGACGCACACGATGTCCCGAACGCCCGCACAGCCGCGGTGCCCGACGGCGGATACGACGTGCGGCTCGCGCGACGATCGTCGCTCCGATCTGCGGTCAAGGGGGAGCGGGCCGGCTGGCGGACCCGATCCGCGGGCCCGATGCCGGTCCGCATCCGCACCGGCGGAAGCCGGCCGTCACCGTTCGTGCAGGATCACGGGGACGTCTGCGAACAGTTCGGCGGCCCGGTCGGTGACGGCGAAGGTGCGTCCGACCCCGACCGCCAGACCCGTCCGGCCGTCGGGGATCATGATGTGCACGAAGAAGACCATGCCCGGCGCCATCACGAGCGGATTGCCCGAATAGATCATCGGCGGGACGTCCATCCACGTCGGGCGGAAGGTGCATCCGAGCGCGTATCCGCAGGCGGCGAACCGTTCGGTCGCGAATCCGGCGTCGTCCAGCACCCGCCGGTGGATGTCGTCGAGTGTGCCGAGCGCGCGGCCCGGACGGGCGGCATCGACGATACGCGCCAGCGCCTCGGATGCGATCGCCATCATGTCGCGCTGGCGCGGGTCGACCCGGCCGAGCACGATCGTGTCCTCGGTGCAGGCGTGATAGCGGCAGGCCGATCCCGCATGCTCGATGACGATCTGGTCGACCGGCTCCAGCCGCCGCGGCCCGCCGATCCCCCGCCCGAACAGCGCCCGCGGGCCGGAGTTGACCAGAGGCCCGCCGGCCGGCATGTCGCCGCCCCCTTCCAGCATCGCCGCCACGCCCGCGGCCGCGACCGAACTGTCCGGCACGCCGGGACGCGCGGCGGCGATCATGGCGCGGGTCGCCGCGTCCGCCAGGCGTGCCGCCTCGCGCACGTAGGCGAGTTCGGCGGCGCTCTTCACCAGCCGCAGCCCCTTGACGACGTCGGACGCGTCGACGAGCGGACAGACGCCGCCGAGCGTGCGTTCCACCGCCCGCCCGTTGGCCGCGGTGAGGCCGTAGCTCGCGAACTCGACCCCGATCCGCTCGCCCTTGAGCCCCATCTCCTCGATGATCGCGCGGAGGTCGCGGGCGGGGTCCGCGTCCTCGGCGTTCAGCCAGATCCGGACCTCGTCGTAGAGCGAGGCCGCCTGCGCCTGCCGCAGGTCGGGGCGACGGGTCAGCAGCACGGTGGGTCGCTCGTCCGCGGTGACCACGCCTGCCTGGAAGAAGACGTAGCCGGCGGTGTCGAAGCCGGTCAGCCAGTAGTGGCTCTCCTGGGCGAACACCAGCAGCGCCGACAGGCCACGGCGCCTCAGCTCCGCACGCGTGGCCCGCAGGCGCGCGGCGTGCTCCTCGGGCGGAAAGCGGAGCGCGACCGCCCGGCCGCCCGCGGTGGTCGCTGCAAATTCGGCCATGGGTCAGGCGATCTCGCAGATGTCCGTCATGCAGAGCAGGTAGATCCGGACCATGTCCAGATAGTCGGCCACGTCCACCCGC
>JBIJED010000249.1:0-5055 GCA_044343785.1 Azospirillales bacterium
TCGCCGCACCGTCCGCGCACCCAACCGTCCGCGCACCCACCGTCCGCGCACCCACCGTCGCCACCGTCCGACGCCTCCCCTCGGGGAGGCGTTTTCGTTTCCGCGTCCCTCATCAATCGACCCCCGTGATCCAGGAGGCAGTCTGATGGCGAAGCGTTCGTCCAAGGCCACCGCGACCATGACCCCCGCCCAGCTGTCCGCCGCCGCGGAGCGGCGGGCCGAGGGCAAGGTGCAGGCGTTGTTCCCGGACCGGGCCTGGGATCCGTTGGGCGACGACCGGCGCGACCAGAGCTATCTCCGCCGGGTCCGGCCGCAGAGCGAGGGGCAGCGGGCGCTGATGGAGGCGATCGAGGCCCATGCGCTGACCCTGGCGCTCGGCCCCGCCGGCACGGGCAAGACCTATCTGGCCATCTCCGCCGCGGTGGAGGCGCTGGACGAGGGCAAGGTCGACCGCATCGTCCTGTCCCGCCCGGCGATCGAGGCGGGGGAGAAGCTCGGCTACCTCCCCGGCGACTTGCAGGAGAAGCTCGCCCCCTACCTCCGCCCGCTCTACGACGCGCTGTCCGACCGGATGGGCGGCAAGCGGGTGAAGCAGGCGCTGGCCGACGGGACGATCGAGATCGCCCCCATCGCCTTCATGCGCGGGCGCACGCTGAACGGCGCCTTCGTCGTGATCGACGAGGCGCAGAACTGCACCTATGCCCAGATCAAGATGCTGCTGACCCGGCTCGGCTGGCACTCGACGATGGTCCTGACCGGCGACCCGGACCAGAGCGATCTGCTGGACGGGATGTCCGGCCTGCACGACATCGCGCAGAGGCTGGAACTGGTGGCCGGCGTGTCGGTCGTCCGCCTCGCCGAGGCGGACATCGTGCGCCACCCGCTGGTCGCCAGCATGCTGGGCGTCCTCTAGCGCCCGGCCCAGCGGCCCGCCGCCGCCTTCAGGATCTCGGCGCTGCGGCGGAGCGCCGCGCGCTCGTCGACGTCGAGGGCGGGCGGCAGCGTCGCCAGCACCCCGCCCGCGCCGACGATCCGCGGCAGCGAGAGGGCCACGTCGGCCACGCCCTCCACCGTGTCCTCGACGATCGAGCAGGTGAGGACCGCCTTCTCGTCGTCGAGGATCGTCTCGGCGATCTTCGCGATCCCGGCGCCGATGCCGAACCATGTGGCGCCCTTTCCGGCGATGATGCGGCCGGCGGCCCCCCGCACGCCCGCGTCGACCGCGTCGCGCATGCCCTGGTCGACCGGCCGGCCGAGCCATGCCGCCGCCGCGGCCAGCGGGGCGCCGCCGAGCGTGACGGACGACCAGAGCAGCACCTCGCTGTCCCCGTGCTCGCCGACCACGCTGGCATGGACCGACTGCGACGACACGCCGAGATGCTGGGCCAGCAACGCCCGGAACCGGGCGGTGTCCAGCACCGTCCCCGTCCCGATCACGCGGCCCGGCGGCAGGCCCGACAGGCGCGTGGTGACCAGCGTCATGACGTCGACCGGGTTCGTCGCGACGATCAGGATCGCGTCCGGGGCGACGGCGCGGACCGCCGCGACGATCTCGCCGAAGATCGCGGCGTTGCGGTCGAGGAGCTGGAGGCGCGTCTCCCCCGGCTTCTGGTTGGCGCCGGCGGCGATCACCACGATCGCGGCCCCGGCCAGGTCGTCGAATCGGCCCGCCGTCACCGGGATGGGATGGGCGACGGGGGTCGCGTGCAGGATGTCCTCGGCCTGCGCCTCGGCCAGCGCGGCGGCCTTGTCGACGATCACGATCCGGCTGCCCACGCCGCGCATCACCAGGGCGAAGGCGGCGGTGGCCCCCACGTTCCCCGCACCCACGATCCCGACGAGCATGGCGTCCTCCCCTTCCCGTTTCCCGGCCCGGTGCGGCGCCGGCGCCCCTTCCGGCGACGGCCGGCGGCGACCAGTTAAGCGCACGACACGGTCGGAGGTCAGCGGTGAACATGGGAAAGCGACGTCTGCTCCAGGTGACCGTCGGCGCCTTCGCCGGCCTCGTCATCGCGGCCGCCGTGGTCTGGTGGACGGTGGAGCCGCCGCCCACCGTGGTGCGGCTGACCGAGGCGGTCGCGAGCGGCCCCCAGGTCGGCGGCCCTTTCACCCTGACCGACCACACCGGCCGCACGGTGACCGAGGCCGATTTCGCGGGCCGGTTCATGCTGATCTACTTCGGATTCACCCACTGCCCGGACATCTGCCCGACCGAGATGCAGACCTTCGCCGAGGTGATGGACCGCCTCGGCCCGCTGTCGGAGGGGGTGCAGCCGATCCTGATCACGGTCGACCCGGCCCGCGACACGCCGGACCACCTGGCGGGCTACGTGTCGCTGTTCCACCCGCGGCTCGTGGGGCTGACCGGGACCGAGGCGCAGATCGGACAGGTCGCCCGCGCCTATCGCGTCTACTACGCGAAGGCGGACGTGAAGGGGCCCGACACCTATCTGATGGACCACTCGGCCGCCGTCTACCTCATGGGCCCGGACGGGCGCTTCGTCACGATCTTCGGGCGCGGGGTGCCGGCGGACCGGATGGCGGAGCAGATCCGCACCAGCATCGTCGGCGGCTGACCGATCAGCGGGCCGGGACGGTCGCCAGGATCTCCTGCACGTCGATCGACCGGCTGCCCGGCGACACCAGATAGATCGCCTGCCGGCCGTCCGGATACCCGATCCGGACGGCGAGGCGTCCGCCGACGGCGGTTTGCTCGACGATGCGCGCGCCCTCCGGCAGTCGCAGCCCGCCAGCGACCGACTGCACCGTCGCGGCCGATCCGCCGCCGCCCCGGTCCTGCACGCGCGCGGCGTGGTCGGGGTCTGTCTGACGGCGCCAGATCTCGACGGCGACGAACGCGAAACCCGCGACGATCAGCACCCCCATGACGACGATGGCCACCTTGGCGCCCCGGACGAAGGGCGAGGTCGCGATGTCGTCGTCCGCCGCCTCGTCGTCCCGCTGTCCCGCGCTCATCCGGCCCGTCCACGTCGCCATCCCTTCGGAGGAACGAGGTGGGTACGGCCGTTCGCATCCGCCAGGGTGCGACGCGTTTCCGCAGGGCGCGGGAAGCCGCTCCCGGGGCCGATTCCCGAGGGGTTTCGCGGCTTGACTTGGTGTCGACCCGCCAATATGGTGCGCCCGCTTTCGCGCGGCCGGCTCCGGTCCGCGGGGGGATCGATGACGTGAGCGACGACCGACCACGGACGCCGCTGGACGATCTGGACGAACGGATCAAGGCTGCGCGCGAGCGCGGCGGCGGTCCCGGGGGGCCCGGTCGGCTCGGCGAACGAGAACGGAGTTCCCTTGGGCTCGCGTTTCGGGTCGGTGCGGAACTCGTGTCCGCCCTCCTCGTGGGCATGGTCCTGGGTTGGCTGGTCGACCGGTGGCTGGGCACCTTCCCGTGGGTGATGGTGTTCGGCTTCCTCCTCGGTGCCGGGGCCGGGATCCTGAACGTCTACCGGGCCGTCGCCGGCCTCGGTTACGGGGTGGGTTACGGAACGCCGGACCGTCGGGACGACGGTCGGGCGGAGTGAGTTGAGCCGGATTTCGGGTGTGATCAGGGGACAGCCGTGGCGGAACCGCATTCTGGTGGGTTTCAGATCGACCCGTTGAGCCAGTTCGAGATCAAGCCGTTGCTGTCCATCATCGTGGGCGGCGCGGACGTCTCGTTCACGAACGCCGCCGCCTTCATGGCCCTGGCGGTGATCCTGATCACGTCGCTGCTCGTCGTCGGCATGCGCCAGCGGGCGATGGTGCCCGGGCGGTTGCAGTCGGTCGCCGAGATGTTCTACGAGTTCGTCGCCGGGATGGTGCGGGAGCACGCGGGTCACGACGCCCGCCCCTATTTCCCGTTCGTCTTCTCGATGTTCATGTTCATCCTGTTCGGGAACATGCTCGGCATGATCCCGACGTTCTTCACCTACACCAGCCACATCATCGTCACCTTCGGTCTCGCGCTGACGGTGTTCGTGTTCGTGACGGTGCTCGGGTTCGTGAAGCACGGGACGCACTTCTTCGCGCTCTTCCTGCCGGGTGGCGCGCCGATCTGGCTGGCGCCCATCCTGATCCCGATCGAGGTGATCTCCTACCTTTCCCGGCCGGTCAGCCTGTCGATCCGACTGTTCGCCAACATGATGGCCGGCCACACGATGCTGAAGGTGTTCGCCTATTTCAGCATCGGGCTGACCTCGGTGCTCGGCGGTGCCGTTGGCTGGGGCCTCGGCATCCTTCCGGTGGCGATCAACGTGGCCCTGGTGGGGTTCGAGATCCTCGTGGCCTTCCTTCAGGCCTACGTCTTCACCATCCTCACCTGCCTCTACATCCGCGACGCGCTGGAGCTCCACTGAGCGCCGGCCCCGCGGGCCCCCGTTTCACCCTTCCGTCCCCTGACACGGTTCACCTGGAAAGGACCTGACCCATGGAAGCTGCAGCCGCCAAGTACATCGGGGCCGGCCTGGCCGTCTTCGCCCTCTTCGGCGTCGGCCTCGGCATCGGCAACATCTTCTCGACGCTGATCAGCTCGGTCGCCCGCAACCCGGCCTCCCGCGCGACCGTGTTCCCGATCGGCATCCTGGGCTTCGCGCTCACCGAAGCCGTGGCGCTGTTCGCGCTCCTGATCGCGTTCCTGATCCTCTTCACCTGATGGTGCCGGCCGCCGGCGTTCCGTCCGCGCGTGCGGGCGGATCCGGCGGCGGCGGAGGACGGCGGATGCAATCCCGGATCGCTCTCCACTTCGCGGCCGCGGCCACGACGCTCGTCGTGGCCGTCCCCGCGTTCGCCGCCGAGGGCGGCAACGCGGGGTTGCCGCAGCTCGACGCGGCGACCTTCCCGGCGCAGCTCGTCTGGCTCGCGATCATCTTCGCGGCGCTCTACGTGCTGATGACCCGCGTGGCGCTGCCACGCGTCGGCGAGGTGCTCGACGCCCGCAACGCGCGGCTGTCCGCCGACCTCGAGCGGGCACAGGCGTTGCGCGACGAGGCCCAGGGCCTGATCGAGGCCTACGAGAAGGCGCTGGCCGAAGCGCGCGCGGACGCCATGAAGGTGTCCGCCGCG
>JBIJED010000250.1:0-5051 GCA_044343785.1 Azospirillales bacterium
CGCGCCCGGCGAGAACGATCCGCTCGGCCCGGATCTCGCTCGGATCGGCGCGGTTCAGATAGCCCTGGATCTCCAGCTCCTGTCCCGCCAGCAGCGTCCCGTCGGGCACGCCGCGGGCGTTCATCCAGAAGGGCGGGGCGAGGGTGATCCGCCACGTCCGCCCGTCCGCCGCCAGATCGATCTCGCAGTGGGGGTTCTGGAACCGCACGGCGCGGATCGGCCCCTTCAGGACCGTCAGGCGCTCGGCGACGTAGCCGCTCCAGCCGTGGTGCGCCCGTGCGGCGGCGGCGGGCAGGACGGCGGCGGCGGCGAGGGTCGCGAGCAGGGAGCGACGGGCGATCGTGGGGATCATGGCGGCGTCTCCGGATCGTCGGTGTCGGGGAAGGATGTGGGGCCGCCTTCGGCGAGGGCAATCGCGGCCGCGGTCTCCTCCGCCGCCTCCCGCAGGACCCAGTCGCGGAACGCGGCCACCTTGGGCCGGCGGAAATGGGCCGCCGGGGCCACGATCCAGTAGGCGAGGTCGATCGGGACCGCGTCGCCGAAGGGGCGGACGAGCCGGCCCTCGGCGAGGTCGCGGGAGGCGAGGACGCGGCGCGCCAGCGCCACGCCGCGGCCTTCGACGGCGAACTGGAGGATGAGGGCGCTGTCCGTGAACCGCGGCCCCCGGCGGGCGTCGACACCGGTCACGCCCTGGGCCTGGAGCCATTCCGCCCAGCCGATGATGAAATCGTCGTGGAGCAGGGTGTGGTGCGCGAGGTCGTCCGGCCGGACCAGCGGATGCGGCCCCGTCAGCAGGCGCGGGCTGCACACCGGGAGGATGGCGTCGTCGAGGAGCCGCTGGCACTGGAGCCCCGGCCAGGGTCCGCGCCCGAACCGGAGTGCGAGGTCCACGTCCTGTCGGGCGAAGTCGGTGAGGGTCGGCGACGTCTGGATCAGCACGTCGAGGTCGGGCCGCGCGCGCTGGAAGCCTTCGAGGCGGGGCAGGAGCCACCGGCTCGCGAAGGACGGCATGGTGGAGACCGTGAGCACCCGCTCCGCCTCGTCGCGGGCGATGCGGCGGATCGCGTCGTCCATCTGGTCGAAGGCGAGGGTGAGGGGGGCCGTGAGGCTCGCCGCCGCGTCGGTCAGTTCGAGTGCCCGGTTGCGCCGGACGAAGAGGGGCCGCCCGAGCCAATCCTCCAGCGCGCGGATCTGATGGCTGACCGCCGCCTGGGTCACGTTCAGCTCGCCGGCCGCCTTGGTAAAGGACAGGTGGCGGGCCGCCGCCTCGAAGACGCGAAGCATGCCGAGCGGGGGGAGGCGACGGCTCATCACATGAACTCGGTTTATGCGAACGGTGAGAGCTTATCGTTTGTCCGATCATCGGGGAAGCGAGACGATCCAATGCATCAGACGTCGGGGGAACGCGCCGGCCGGCGTCATCAACGGATGAGAGGATTTGCCATGTCGGTCCGTCGACTTAACCCACCCGCTCGCCCTGCGACGGTCCGCAGAATCCCCCTGCGGTTCGACGACGTCCTCCGCGTGGTAGACGACGTCATCCGCATGGCAATGGATTGGAACCAGCGCCAGCGTCAACGCCGGCATCTCGCGGCCATGGACGACCACATGCTGAAGGACATCGGCGTCAGCGCCGCCGACGCGGCGCGAGAGGCGGGCAAGCCCTTCTGGCGGCCCTGACGGGCAGGTGTCAGGGCCGTGTCAGCAGCACCACGACCGGAAGCGTCGCGACGGCGAGAAGGGTCTGGGCGGTGATGATGCCGGCCATCAGCCGGTGGTCGCCGCCCAGCTGCCGCGCGAGCACGTAGGAGTTCGCCGAGCAGGGCAGGGCGTTGTAGAGCAGCGCCACCGCCAGCGGCAGGCCGGTCACCCCGAACGCCAGGGCGAACGCCGCCGTCAACCCGGGCACCGCGATCAGCTTGTAGCCGGCCGACCAGCCGATCCCCCGCACGCCTGCCCCCAGCGCCTTCAGGTCGAGGCCGGCACCGACCGCGAGCAGGCCGAGCGGCAGCGACGCCGCGCCGAGGGCGTCCATCAGCGGCGTCGCCACGGGGATGCGGTGGATGCCGACGGCATTGAGAACGGCCCCGGCCACGACCGCGAGGATGAGGGGGTTGGTCACGATGCCCTTCACGACACGGACGAAACCGCTCCCCGTCTTCTCGCCCGATCCCCAGCGGATGAGCGCGAAGACGGAGATCGCGTTGACGGTCGGGATCACGGCGACGATGCCGATCGCCATGATCGCCGTGCCGGGCGTGCCGTAGAGCGCGGCGCAGGCCGCGAGGCCGACGTAGGTGTTGGGACGGATCGCCCCCTGGATGACGGAGGTGAGCGCCGGCCCGTCCGCCGCCACCCGCCCGCGCATCAGGATCGGCAGGGCGGTCGCCAGCACGACGGCGAGGAACATCGCCCCGCCGATGGCCGGCAGGTCGAGGCCGGCGAGGTCCGCCTTCGCCGTGCTGGAGACGAGCAGGGCGGGGAAGAGCACGAAGTAGATCAGCCGCTCCGCCGGGGGCCAGAAGGCGTCCGGCACGAACTGCGCGCGCCGGATCCACCAGCCGATGACGATCAGCAGGAACGTGGGCGCGAGCGCCTCGATCAGCGGGGACATGCGGGGCGGGCGCCGTTCAGCCGGAAAGGTTCCGCAGCGCGTCGAGCGCGCCCTGGAGGATGTAGGCGGCGGCCGACTGGTCGACGACCTTGCCGCGCTGGCGCCGGGTGGCGTCTGCCTCGCGGATCAGCATCCGGTTGACCGCGACGGTCGACAGCCGCTCGTCCCAGAACACGACCTCGGGCTCGGCCTCGAACAGGTCGGCGCGGCCGATCAGATTGTGCGCGAACGAGCGGACGGACTGCGCCGCCGGCCCCTCGGTGCCGTCCATGTTGACCGGGAGGCCGAGCACGAAGCCCCGCACGGTGCGGTCGCGCACCAGCCGGGCCAGTTCGGTCACGTCCGCGGTGAACTTCGTCCGCCGCACCGTGCCGACGGGCGAGGCGACCGCGAACAGGGGGTCGCTGACCGCCACGCCGATCGTCCTCTCGCCCAGATCGAGGCCCGCCAGCCGCCCGCCCTTGGGCATCAAGGCCTTGAGGTCCGCGAGATTGCGGATCGCCATACCCGGTGCTACCTTCCGCCGCCCGTCGAACCGGAGTTGGTACAGGATGTCGCTCGACAAGGCCACGGTCGCGCGGATCGCGCATTTGGCCCGCATCAGGGTGCCCGAGCCCGACCAGGAGGCCCTGGTCGGCGAACTGAACGGCCTGCTCGGCTGGGTCGAGCAGTTGGGCGAGGTCGACACCAAGGGCGTCCAGCCGATGGCTTCGGTCGTCGGCGCCGTGCTGCCGCTGCGTGCGGACGCGGTGACCGACGGGGCGAAGGCCGAGGCCGTGCTGGCCAACGGGCCGGAGACCATGGCCGGCTTCTATGTGGTTCCCAGGGTGGTCGAGTGACATGAGCGCCGCCGGACTGATCGGACTGACCCTGGCCGAGGCCCGCGACGGGCTGGCGAAGGGCGATTTCACCGCGGTCGAGCTGACCGACGCCTACATCGCGGCGACGGAGCGGGCGCGCGTCCTCAACTGCTACATCACCGAGACGCCCGACCGGGCGCGCGACATGGCGAAGGCCTCGGACGCGCGGCCCGTGGGCGAGCGGCGTCCGCTGGAGGGCATCCCCCTCGGCATCAAGGACCTGTTCTGCACGAAGGACGTGCTGACCACGGCCGCCAGCCACATCCTCGACGGCTTCGAGCCGCCCTACGAGAGCACCGTCACGTCGAACCTGTGGCGCGACGGCGCGGTGATGCTGGGCAAGCTGAACCTGGACGAGTTCGCGATGGGCTCGGCCAACATCACCTCCTACTACGGGAACGTCATCAATCCGTGGAGCCCGGGCGAGCCGGGCAAGTGGACGCGGACGCTGGTTCCCGGCGGCTCCTCGGGCGGCTCGGCCTCGGCGGTGGCGTTCGGCGCTGCACTCGGGGCGACGGGCACCGACACCGGCGGCTCGATCCGCCAGCCCGCCAGCTTCACCGGCATCGCGGGCATCAAGCCGACCTACGGCCGCTGCTCGCGCTTCGGCATCGTCGCCTTCGCCTCCTCGCTCGACCAGGCCGGCCCGATGGCGCGGACGGTGAAGGACTGCGCCATTCTCCTGCGCTCCATGGCCGGGCACGACCCGAAGGACAGCACGTCGGTCGACCGTCCCGTCCCGGATTACGAAGCGGGGCTGGCGGCGTCCGTGAAGGGGCTTCGGGTCGGCATCCCGCGCGAATACCGGGTCGACGGCATGCCGGCCGAGATCGACGCGATCTGGGAGAAGGGCAAGGCGTGGCTGCGCGACGCCGGCGCCACGATCGTCGACGTGACCCTGCCGCACACCAGGTACGCGCTCCCCGCCTACTACATCGTGGCCCCGGCCGAGGCGTCCTCGAACCTCGCCCGCTACGACGGCGTGCGGTTCGGCCTGCGCGTCGATCCCGGCGGCAGCCTGATCGACATGTACGAGGCGACGCGCGGCGAGGGCTTCGGGCGCGAGGTGCGCCGCCGCATCCTGATCGGCACCTACGTGCTGTCGGCCGGCTATTACGATGCCTACTACCTCCAGGCGCAGAAGGTCCGCACCCGCATCGCACAGGACTTCACGGCCGCGTTCGAGGCGTGCGACGTGCTGCTGACGCCGACGGCCCCCTCGGCCGCCTTCGGCATCGGCGAGAAGATGGACGATCCCATCGCCATGTATCTCAACGACGTCTTCACGGTGCCGGCGAACCTCGCGGGCCTGCCGGGGCTGTCGGTTCCGGCGGGGCTGGACACGGGCGGCCTTCCGCTGGGTCTCCAGATCGTCGGGCGGCCGTTCGACGAGGAGACGGTGCTTCGCGCGGGGGCGGTGATCGAGGCGGCGGCCGGCCGGTTCCGCCCGCCGTTCTTCGGGCTGGGTTGAGAGAGGCGACGATGGCCTACGTGATCGAAGGGCGCACGGGCGCCTGGGAACTCGTCATCGGGCTCGAGGTCCACGCCCAGGTGGTCTCGAACGCCAAGCTGTTCTC
>JBIJED010000251.1:0-5044 GCA_044343785.1 Azospirillales bacterium
AATGGCCGCGGTCGGGCTGGTACAGCGTCCGCGGCGGCGCCATCAGATCCGCTCGGCGCCGACGTCCGACCCGGTGTCGATCGCGTCGTGCCGGTGATGCGGCTCGAACCGGCCGAGCAGGTCGCTGAGCGTCACGGCCGGCCGCGCGGGCGTCACCACGATGCGCCCGCCCTCGACCGTCAGGTCCACGACGGTACCCTCGGTCAGGTCGGCGTCCCCGGCGATGCCGCGGGGAAGGCGCAGGGCGAGGCTGTTGCCCCATTTGGCGACGGTGGCGCGCATCGGCGGACGTCCAGTCACAGATGATCTACATCGTAGATACGGCTGCCGGTGCGGTCAAGCCGATCACACCCCCCGGCCTTCCTCACCCCGCCACACCCCCCGGCACCCACCCCCGCCCCGGGATCGCGTCCAGCAGCGCGCGCGTGTACGGGTGCGCCGGGGCGCCGAAGACCTGCCCCGTCGGCCCCTGTTCCACGATCGCCCCGTGGCGCATCACCGCCACCCGGTCGCACACCTGGGCCGCCACCCGCAGATCGTGGGTGATGAAGAGCATCGTCAGCCCCAGCCGCGCCCGCAAATCGGCCAGAAGGTCGAGGATCTGCGCCTGGACCGAGACGTCCAGCGCCGAGACCGGCTCGTCCGCCACCAGCAGTTCGGGCTCCAGCGCCAGTGCGCGGGCGATGCCGATGCGCTGGCGCTGGCCGCCGGAGAACTCGTGCGGATAGCGCGCCGCCGCCGACGGGTCGAGGCCGACGAGGCCCAGCAGTTCCCGCGCCCGCGCGAGCGCCGCGCGCTTGGGCACGCCGTGGGCCCTCGGCCCCTCGGCCACGATGTCGCCAACCCTGCGGCGCGGGTCGAGGGAGGAGAAGGGGTCCTGGAAGACCATCTGCACCCGCTTGCGGACCGGGTGAAGGGCACTCTTGCCGAGCGGGCGCAGGTCGGTGCCGTTCAGCCGGATCTCCCCCGCCTCCGGGTCGATCAGGCGGATCACGCAGCGGGCCAGCGTCGACTTGCCCGACCCGCTCTCCCCCACGAGGCCCAGCGTCTCGCCCCGGTGGAGCACGAAGTCGGCGTCGTGGACCGCCTTCACGATCTTCCCCGGCCGGAGCAGGCCGCCGCCCCGGCGGAAGGTCTTGGCGATGCCCTTCGTCTCGAGAAGGATCGGGCCCGCGGCTTCCGCCGCCCGTGGCACGAGGCGCGGCACGGCGGCGATCAGCGCCTTGGTGTCGTCGTGGGACGGCCGGTCGAGCACGTCGCGCGCCGGCCCCGTCTCCACCACCCGCCCGTGGCGCATGACGAGGACGCGGTGCGCCACCTCCGCCACCACCCCGAAGTCGTGGGTGATGAACATCACGCCCGTGCCGCGCTGGGCCTGGATGTCCTTGACGAGGCGCAGGATCTGCATTTGCGTCGTCACGTCGAGCGCCGTGGTCGGCTCGTCGCAGATGAGGACCGCCGGCTCCAGCATCAGCGCGATCGCGATCATCACCCGCTGCCGCTGCCCGCCCGACAGGCGGTGCGGGTGGGTGTCGACCAGCGCCTCGGGATCCGGCAGGCCGACGGCGGCCAGCATCTCCATGGTGCGCGCCCGACGTTCGGCCGACGTGCCGACGCCGTGGACGCGCATCACCTCCTCCACCTGATCGCCGATGGGGAGGACCGGGTTGAGGGCCGACATCGGCTCCTGGAACACCATGCCGAGGCGCCGGCCGCGCAGGGTGCGCATGCGCGCGGGCGGGAGGCGCAGCAGGTCCTCGCCCTCGAACCCGATGGTGCCGGCGACCGGGTCGAGGCCGCGGGGCAGCAGGCCCATCATGGCGGCGGCGGTGATCGACTTGCCGGACCCGCTCTCCCCCACCACGCACAGGATCTCGCCCGCGTGGAGGTCCATCGACACGTCCTCGACCGCGTGCGCCCGGTCGGCCCCGCGGGGAAGCCGGACCGTGAGGCCGCGGACGGACAGGAGCGGCGCGGTCACACGTGCTGCCCGCCGTTGATGTGGATCTCGGCCCCGCTGACGTAGCCGGCGCCCGCCGTGCACAGGAAGTAGATGACGGCGGCCACCTCCTCCGGCTTGCCCAGGCGGCGGAGCGGGATCTGCTCCACCAGCTTCTCGGTGCCGGGCGACAGGATCGAGGTGTCGATCTCGCCGGGCGCGATGGCGTTCACCCGCACCCCGTGGGGCCCGAAGTCGGCCGCCATCTCGCGCGTCAGCGCGTTCAGCGCGGCCTTGGACGTGGCATAGGCGATGCCGGCGAAGGGGTGGACCCTGCCGCCCGCGATCGAGGTCACGTTGATGATGTTGCCCTGCGCCGCCTTCAGCTCGTCGAACAGGCCGCGGGCGAGCAGCGCCGGGGCGAGCAGATTGACGTTCAGGACGCGATACCAGGTCGCGATGTCGGTCTCGACCGTGCCCATGCGGGATCCGCCGGGCCCCTTTGGCGAGGTGCCGGCATTGTTCACCAGCGCGTGCAGCTTGCGACCGGGCAGGCGGGCCTTCAGCGTCTCCACCCCGCGCTCGATCGCCGCGACGTCGGCGAGGTCGATCTGGACGTGGCTCTCCTCCCCGCCTTCCCAGGGGCAGTTCGGGTTGAACGCCTTGGAGGAGACGGTGACGATGCGCCATCCGGCCGCCTGGAAGCGGATGGCGGTGGCGTGTCCGATGCCGCGGCTGGCACCGGTCAGGACCATCGTGGGGCGGTCCGGCATGCGGGATCCTCGGGCGTTCGGTTCGGCGGCGATCCTACGGCAATCCGCACAGGGCGTCAGGTGATTTCCCGGGCGTTCTTCGAATGTGCCCGCACACGCTGGCACGACCCTCGGTGGCCGTGGCATGATCGTCCCGCAAACGTGACGGAGCGACACGTGGGCGTCATCGAGAAGCGCCGCTGGACCGTCGAGGAGTATCTCGACTGGGAGGAGCGGCAGGAGGAGCGGCACGAGCTCGTCGACGGCCGGCCGGTGCTGATGGTCGGTGCGACGTCGGCGCACGACATCCTGTGCATCAATCTCGTTTCGGCACTCAAGGCGGCGCTCAGGGGCCGCCGTTGCCGCGGCCATTCGGGCGGGTTCAAGGTCCGAACCGGTCGCGACAACGTCCGCTATCCCGATGCTTCGATCGACTGCGGCCGGCTCGATCTCAAGGGCCGCCTCGCCGTCGAGCCCACGGTGGTCTTCGAGGTGCTGTCGCCCTCCACATGGGCCATCGACCTGAACGAGAAGCTGGCGGACTACGGCGCGACCCCATCGATCCGGCACTACGTGATCGTCGCGCAGGACCGGGTGCAGGTGACGGTGTGGAACCGGGTCGACGGCGCCCTCGTCCGGGGGGCGGAGTTCACGACCCTCAAGGACGTGGTCGACCTCGCCGCGGCCGACGTGCGCCTCGCGCTGGCCGACGTCTACGACGAGGTCGCGTTCGACCCCGAGGCGTGAGAGCCCCTAATCCCCCCGCCGCTCGCGCATCCGCGGGTCGAGCAGGTCGCGCATCCCGTCGCCCAGCAGGTTCAGCCCCAGCACCGTCACCGCGATGGCGACGCCCGGCACGACGGCCAGCCAGGGCCGGTTGAACATGTGGTTCTGCGCGTCGGCCAGCATGCGGCCCCAGCTGGGGTTGGGCGGCTGCACGCCGAGGCCGAGGTAGGAGAGCGCGGCTTCGGCCAGGATCGCGGTCGCGAACGACACGTTGGCCTGCACGATCAGCGTGCCCGCCACGTTGGGCAGCACGTGGACCAGCAGCGTCGACAGCGGCCCCCGCCCCATGGCGAGTGCGGCGCGCACGAACTCCCGCCCCAGGATCTGGAGCGCGGCACCCCGCGTCACCCGGGCGAAGACGGCGACGTTGAAGATCGCGATGGCGAGGATGGCGTTCACGGCCCCCGGCCCGAGCCATGCGGTGATGAGCAGCGCCGAGAGGATCGCCGGGAAGGCGAAGACGAGGTCGGAGAACCGGCTGACGACGTCGTCGGTCCAGCCGCGCTTCAGCGCCGCGATCAGCCCGATGGGCACGCCGATCGCCATGCCGATGCCGACCGCGACCGCGCCGACGCTGAGCGAGTTCTGCGCGCCGACCATGATCATCGAGAAGATGTCGCGGCCGAAATGATCGGTGCCCAGCCAGTTGATCCCGCTCGGCGGGCGGAAGCGGGCGATGATGCGGATCTGCCCGGGCGGGAAGGGCGTCCAGACGAAGGCGACCGCGGCCATGACGAGCACGGTCGCCGTGATCAGCGCCCCGATCAGGAAGCTGGGGTGGCGCAGGATGCGGGATAGGGTCACGCGCGGGCCTTCGGGCGCGGGTCGACCAGGGCGTAGAGCACGTCGACGAGGAAGTTCACCGCCACCACCATCGCCGAGACCAGCAGCACCACGTTCTTGACCACCACCACGTCGCGCTGGGTCACGCCCTGATAGACGAGCCGGCCGATGCCGGGCAGGTAGAAGACGTTCTCGATCACGAGCGCGCCCGCGAGCAGGAAGGCGAAGATCAGCCCGCCGATCGTGAGCACGGGGATGAGCGCGTTGCGCAGGACGTGGCCGTAGAGGATGCCCGTCTCCGACACGCCCTTGGCCCGCGCGGTGCGGACCCAGTCCTCGCGCATCGTGTCGAGCACGGCGGCCCGGGTGACGCGGGCGAGGATCGCGGCTTCCGTCAGCGCGAGCGCCAGCGACGGCAGGAACAGGGACTTCAGCGCCGCGACCGGGTCCTCGCGCCAGGGCGTGAACCCGCCCGACTGGAACCAGCCGAGCCAGACGGCGAACAGCAGGATCAGGATGATGCCGAACCAGAAGTTCGGGATGGCGATGCCGACCTGGGCGAAGCCCATCACGCCGTAGTCGCCCACGCGCTGGTGGTTGCGCGCGGCGAAGATGCCGAGCGGCACCGCGATCACGACGCTCATCAGCATCGCGAGGCCGGCCAGCGGTGCGGTCACCTGGATGCGGTCGGCGACGAGCGAGACGACCGGCACGCTGTAGGTGAGGCTGCGGCCGAAATCGAGGACGAGGAGCCCGGCGATCCAGCCGAGGTAGCGTTCGAGCA
>JBIJED010000252.1:0-5013 GCA_044343785.1 Azospirillales bacterium
GTGGCGGCGCCGGTCTGTGACCGGCGGCCCGATGATAGCTGTTCACGTGAACGGAGCCGGATCGGCCCGACCGGTCGTGCGCCCGGACGAAGACCGGGCCGCCGCGTCCGCCGCCGTCGCTCCGGGACGTCTCGTCGGGATCGGCACCGCCATGGCGTTCCTCGAAGTACCGCCGGACCCGCGCCTGCCAGTCGCCGTGCTCCGGCATCGACGAATTGACGTAGGGCCGCGACCCGATGACGGCCCTGACGTCGGCGTCGGACCACTCGCCCGTCGGCAGATCGCGCAGGCGGTCGAGGGTCGCGGCCTCGCGTTCGCGCGGCGTGACGGCCAGTTCCGCGGCGTTCGTGCCGAACTTTTCCGCGCCGTACCGGTAATCCTTCGCCGATGGGATGTCGTCCGGCCATTCGACCGGGAGACGCCGCTCGATGCGAGGCCGATCTCTGGGCTCACCCCAAGACCCTTGCCACCGCGGCGTTCCGTCCGAACCGTCTCCCCCTTTGGCGATGCCAGCATCGATGGCAATGCGCGCACGTCGAACGACCTCTGCGTAGCTCCTCGCATCGGCGCCAATCGACAGGCCGATGGCATTGTTATGATCGTCCATGTCACGCAATTCGCTCGGATGGCGGTCAGCATGGGTGCCAAGTATCTCATTCCCGGTCGCTATCGCGTAGGCAGGAATGAAACCAAACCGCCGGCGCAACTCTGCGGTGCCCACGATATGCCGGTAGGCGTCGGCGGGACCGTCGAGATAACCCGGCAACGGTGAGTCTCGCGCCTCTTTCGCGGCGGCCTCTCTGACCGACTGCCAGAACCTGAACTCACCCATGTTTCATCTCCTTGTTGGTGCTCGCCGCATTGCTCAGCGCATGCCGCAGGTCCACCAGAAGGGCGAGAATTCGTCGCGTGGCTCCGGAGCGATCGGGACCCCGGTGGCATCGAGGCGCAGGACGTAAAGACAGATTCTTCCCGAGTCGAACTGCCGCATGGTCTGCGACACCGATGCGGCCCCGTTCGGACCCTCCCAGGTGATCAAGAGGGTGGGTCGAAGGGTCCGCGCCCGCATGTCCGGGTACGCCGCATAGTCCTGCACACGCCGCGACCAAGGGTCAGGCCGCTGTCCGATGACCCGGCCTTCATAGTTCACCGTGACCTCCGTAAGCGGCGTCGAGGTCACGATGAGAAGTTGCGCGTTCGGTGGTCCGAGGATCTCGTCCCAGAGTTCCCGCACCGGGGACAGCGAAGCAGCCGTGACTACGAAGACGAACAGATAGAACGCCCCGCGAAGGACGCGTCTCGACCATTGGCTGACTGAACCCGCCATTACGCGCCTCCCGATACAAGACAAGATTCCTATGCTGGCTTGCGACGCGGTATCACCTTCAGGTTGTATGTTCGCCGACCGATCCGCCAGCGGCAATCGACGCCAACCGCGACGGCCCCAGAAACGCCGAAGGGCCGCCCCGCCCACCCCCGTCGAGAACGGAGGCGGCCGGACGGCCCTTCGCCTTCACCCCTCCCGGCCTGAGCGCGGGAGGGGCCGTTTCGTCGGCCTTACGCGGCCTTCAGCAGGCTGCGCAGCACGTACTGCAGGATGCCGCCGTGCTTGTAGTAGTCGACCTCGTCCAGCGTATCGATGCGGCAGAGGACCGGCACCCGGGCGACCGAGCCGTCGGCGCGGTGGATGGTCAGTTCCAGGTCCATCCGCGGCTTCAGCCCCGCCTCGACGCCGCTCACGTCGTAAAGCTCCGTCCCGTCGAGCTTGAGGCTCTTCCGGTCCGTGCCGTCCTTGAACTGCAGCGGCAGGACGCCCATCCCCACGAGGTTCGAGCGGTGGATGCGCTCGAAGCTCTCCGCCACCACCGCCTTCACGCCGAGAAGGCGCGTGCCCTTGGCCGCCCAGTCGCGCGACGAGCCGGTGCCGTACTCCTTGCCGGCGATGATGACCAGCGGCACGCCGTCGGCCTGATAGCGCATGGAGGCGTCGTAGATCGGCAGCACGTCGCCCGAGGGCTGGTGCTTGGTGATGCCGCCCTCCACGCCCGGCACCATCTCGTTCCTGATGCGGATGTTGGCGAACGTGCCCCGCATCATGACCTCGTGGTTGCCGCGCCGCGCGCCGTACGAATTGAAGTCGTCCGGACGCACCTGGTACTGCAGCAGGTACTCGCCCGCCGGGGCCGTCTTCTTGATGTTGCCGGCCGGCGAGATGTGGTCGGTGGTGATGCTGTCGCCCAGGATCGCCAGCGGACGGGCCAGCCGCACGTCGGAGACGGCCCCCGGCTCACGCGGCATGTCCTGGAAGATCGGCGGGTTGCGGACGTAGGTGGAGCTGTCGTCCCACTTGTAGGTCTGGCCCTCGGCGACCTTTACCGCCTGCCACTCGGCCGGGCCCAGGAACACGTTGGAGTACCGGCTGCGGTACATCTCGGACGTGATCGCGGCGCGGATCGTGTCCTCGATCTCCTTCGACGTCGGCCAGATGTCCTTGAGGTAGACGGGCTGGCCGTCCGCGCCGGTGCCGATCGCCTCGCTCGTGATGTCGATCGTCATCGAGCCGGCGAGCGCATAGGCCACGCACAGCGGCGGCGAGGCGAGATAGTTCGCCCGCACGTGCGGGTTCACCCGGCCCTCGAAGTTGCGGTTGCCCGAGAGCACCGCCGCGGCCACGAGGTCGCCCTCCTCCAACGCCGCGGCGATCGGCTCGGGCAGCGGGCCGGAGTTGCCGATGCAGGTGGTGCAGCCATAGCCGACGAGGTTGAAGCCGAGCGCGTCCAGATAGGTCTGGAGGCCCGCCGCCTGGAGATAGTCGGTCACCACCTGCGAGCCCGGGGCGAGCGAGGTCTTCACCCACGGCTTGGTCTTGAGGCCGAGTTCCACCGCCTTCTTGGCGACGAGGCCGGCGCCGATCAGCACCGAGGGGTTGGAGGTGTTGGTGCAGGACGTGATGGCCGCGATCACCACGTCGCCGTGGGTGATCGAGTAGTCGGTGCCCTTCACCGGCACGCGGGTCGAGAGCCTGTCGGCCGGGACCTTGAAGCTGCCGGCCATCTCCTGCGTGAAGGCCGGGGCGGCCTGGGAGAGCAGCACGCGGTCCTGCGGCCGGCGCGGGCCGGCGAGCGAGCTGTCCACCGTGGAGATGTCGAGTTCCAGCGTGTCGGTGAACACCGGGTCGGGCGAGTTCGCGTCGCGCCACATGCCCTGCGCCCTGGCATAGGCCTCCACCAGCGCCACGCGGTCGTCGTCGCGCGCGGTGAAGCGGAGATAGTTGATGGTCTCGGCGTCGATCGGGAAGATTCCGCAGGTCGCACCGTACTCCGGCGCCATGTTGGCGATGGTCGCCCGGTCGGCCAGGGTCATGTTGTCGAGGCCGGGGCCGTAGAACTCCACGAACTTGCCGACCACGCCCTTCTTGCGCAGCATCTGGGTGACGGTCAGCACGAGGTCGGTGGCGGTCGCCCCCTCCTTCAGCCGGCCGGTCAGCTTGAAGCCGACGACCTCGGGGATGAGCATGGAGACGGGCTGGCCCAGCATGGCCGCCTCGGCCTCGATGCCGCCCACGCCCCAGCCCAGCACGCCCAGGCCGTTGATCATGGTGGTGTGGCTGTCGGTGCCCACCAGCGTGTCGGGATAGGCCACCGTCTTCCCGTTCTGGTCGGCATCGGTCCAGACCGTCTGGGCCAGATACTCCAGGTTCACCTGATGGCAGATGCCGGTGCCGGGCGGCACGACGCGGAAATTGTCGAACGCGCGCTGGCCCCAGCGCAGGAAGGCGTAGCGCTCGCCGTTCCTCTGGAACTCCAGGTCCACGTTCTGCTGGAACGACTTCGCCGTGCCGAAGGTGTCGACCATCACCGAATGGTCGATCACGAGGTCGACCGCCGAGAGCGGGTTGATCTTCTTCGGATCGCCGCCGAGCTTGATGATCGCCTCGCGCATCGCCGCGAGGTCGACGACCGCCGGGACGCCGGTGAAGTCCTGCATCAGGACCCGGGCCGGGCGATAGGCGATCTCGCGGTCGCTGCGCTTGTCCTTCAGCCAGAGCGCCACGGCCTTGACGTCGTCCACCGTCACCGACCGGTCGTCCTCGAAGCGGAGCAGGTTCTCCAGCAGCACCTTCATCGCGAAGGGCAGCCGCGAGACGTCGCCCAGGCCGGCGGCCTCCGCGGCCTTGATCGAGTAGTAGTCGTAGCTCTTCGATCCGACCGTGAGGGTGCGGCGGGTCTTGAGCGTGTCGTGGCCGGTGGTGGTGGTCATCGGCATTGCTCCGTCGGCGGCGGGGACTGGTTCGCTGGGGTTTTTAACTGGTCCGGACCGCGCGCGCAAACGGCGCGCGGTGGGACCGATCGCCCCGACCGACGTCACAGATTGGCCCGCACCGTCCCCAGCCCGCCGACGTCGTAGCCGCCCAGCGCCGCCGCCTTTTCCGCCAGCGCGGGCGTGCGGGCGAAGGCCAGGAGACGCTGGACCGGCGGCTCGAAATAGATGCGCCGGCGCATGACGAGGTCGTAGCGCTCCTCGAACAGGGGAACGAAGTCGAGGCCCGCCGCCCGGGCCACCGAGGCGACGCCGAACGCCGCGTCCGCGCCACCCGTCGCCACCATCGCCGCCGCGTCGGAATGGGTATGGGCGATGGGGCGGGTCCACGCCACCGCGTCGAGGGCGACGCCGGCCGTCGCCATCAGCGCCTCCAGCAGCCCCTGCGAGCCCGCCGTCGCCTGCCGGCGCACGATCCGCCGGCCGGCGAGGTCGCCGACGCCGCGCAGGGCCGCCGGGTTCCCGGCCGGCACCAGAAGCCCCTGCGTGCGCCGGGCCCATTCGATGGCGACGAACCCGCGCGCGCCCGCCGCGACAAGGGCCGGGCCGTTCGTCTCCCCGCTCTCGGGATCGAAGAGGTGGAGCCCGGCGACCGCCGCCGCCCCGTCGAGCAGCCGCACGAGGCCCTCCCCGCTGCCCTGGGTCAGGAGCGCGAGTCCGCACCCGCTCTCCCGCACCGCCCAGTCGAGCAGC
>JBIJED010000254.1:0-4994 GCA_044343785.1 Azospirillales bacterium
GCGCGGCTGCCCAGCGAGGCGGAATGGGAGATGGTGGCGATGCGCTGCGCGCCGGTCGGCAACCTGCGCGACGGCGACGCCCTCCATCCGCGCGCGGGTCCCGCGGCGATCGACGGCCCCTGCCAGTTGTTCGGCGACGTGTGGGAATGGACGCGCAGCGCCCACCTGCCCTATCCGCGCCACCGGCCGGGCCCGGGGCCGCTGGCGGCGCGGTTCATGGGCAACCGGATGGTGGCCCGCGGCGGATCGTGCCTGACGGCACCCGAACAGGCGCGGGCCACCTCGCGCCTGCCGCTGCCGCCCGCGAGCCGATGGCAGATGACCGGCATCCGTCTCGCCGTCGACGGCTGACGACGCGCACGACCGTCGACGGGCTTGCGCCCGTCCCGCGGCGGGGCCACCTTCGGGCCGGACGAGCACCGGGACGGGTCGAGGCGCAGCGTGCGGGAAACGATCGAAAATCTCTCCGACGGACAGCGCGCCTACGAGGCGCGGCGCGCGGCGAAGGCGGGCATGACGCTCGAGCAGTGGCTCGCCCACAAGGCGAAACAGCGCTCCGTCGCGGCCGCCGCCGAGGCATCGGGAACGGCGAAGGCACCGGCCGCGCCGGGGCTGATGTCCCGCCTTCTCGGCCGGCTGGGCGGCAGGCGCTGAGGGCCCCTTCCCGGTCTCCCGCCCCGCCCGGTTGACAGCCGCCGCGCCCCCATGCCCCATGGCGGGCATCGACATTCGCGGCGGGCGGACGACACATGACGGTTCGGATCGACGGGGCGGCGCTGACCATCGCCGACGTGGTGCGCGTGGCGCGGCCGGACGCCGCGGGCGCCTTCGCGAAGGCCATGCTGGGCGAGGGGGCGCGGGCCCGGATCGCGGCGACGCGCGCGTTCATCGACGCCAACTGGATGAACGACGACGCGCCGCTGATGTACGCGTTCAACACGGGCGTGGGCCTGTTCAAGGACCAGCGCGTGCTGATGGCCGAGATGGCGGCCTATCAGCGCAAGACGGTCTATGCCCACGCGACCGGCATCGGCGAGCCGTTCGGCGAGGACGTGACCCGGGCGATGATGCTGCTCCGCGCCAACGCCTTCGCGGCCAACTATTCGGGCCCGAGCGTCGCCGTCGTCGACCGGCTGATCGATTTCCTCAACGCCGGCCTGCATCCGGTGATCCCCCAGAAGGGCTCGGTGGGTGCTTCGGGCGACCTCGCGCCGCTGGCCCATCTGGCCGGCGCGATCTGCGGCTTCGCCGAGGCGGAGATGGTCTGGCGCGGCCGGCGGATGCCGGCGCGCGACGCGATCGCCGCCGCCGGCTTCGATCCCGACTTCACGATGGGCGCCAAGGACGCGTCCGCGCTGATCAACGGGTCGACCGCCTCGCTGGCGCTGGCCGTGCTGGCGACGCACGACGCGCGGCGCCTGCTGAAGCACGCCGACGTGGCCGTCTGCCTCTCGCTGGAGGCGATGCGCGGCGAGCGGGCCGCCTTCGATCCGCGGCTCCAGCACGCGCGGCCGCATCCCGGGCAGATGCGGGTCGCCCGGAACATCCTGCGGATCCTCGACGGAACCGCGCGCTGCTCCCAGGCGGCGCGCGACGTGCGGTTCCCCGACGAGGTCGGCCGCGCGGAGGGTGCGCCCGCGAGCCCCCGGGTGCAGGACGTCTATTCGCTGCGCTGCGCGCCGCAGGTCCACGGGCCGGCGGTGGAGGCGGTCGAATACGTCGAGCGCATCGTGGGCACCGAGGTGAATTCGGCCACCGACAACCCGCTCATCGTCGACGACGGCGCGGGCGGCTACGTCTCGCTCTCGGGCGGTCACTTCCACGGCCAGTACGTGGCGCAGGCGTGCGACCTGCTGGCGATCGCGATCGCCGACCTCTCCGCCATCTCGGAGCGGCGGCTCGCCCGGCTGATCGACCCCACCCTCTCCTACGGCATTCCGCGCAACCTGCTGGCCGGCAAGCGCGGGCTGAACACGGGCTTCGCGACCGTGCAGTGCTCGATGTCGGCGCTGGTGATGGAGAACCGGCACCTCGCGGCCCCGGGATCGGTCGACTCGATCCCCGGCAAGGGCAACGCCGAGGACCACGTCTCGAACTCCACCTGGTGCGGGCGCAAGGCGCGGACCGTGGTCGAGAACGCGGAGCAGGTGGTCGCGGGCGAGATGCTGATGGCCGCACAGGCGCTCACGCTGGTCGAGCCGCTCGTCTCCCACCTCCCGGTCGGCACGGGCACGCGCGCGGCCCACGACGCGATCCGGGCTGCGATCGCCCCGGCGCTCGACGGCGACCGCTGGTACGCGAACGAGATGGTCGAGGCGCTGGACCTCGTCCGCTCCGGGCGGGTGGTCGCGGCGGTCGAGGCCGCGGTCGGCGGGCTGGAGTGACGCGGTCGCAAGGGCCGCGTGACCGGACAGCGGAGTGACGCGGTCGCGAGGGCCGCGTCGGGTCGGACCGCGTCAGCGACCGCGTCGCCCTCCGGTCCCGGTCTCGCCGATGTCGGTCGGGTCCCAGACGGCACCGTAGCGCCGACGGCGCGCGGCGGCATCGGCGTCCGTCAGCGCCTCGGCACCCTCGCCGACCTCCACTTCCGCGGGATCCCGACAAACGGCGGCCAGAAGGCCGACGATCTGCTCGACGATCTCGCCGGGCGCCTGCCGGCTGAGCCGGAGGACGCGGGCATCGCGACGGGTCAGCAGCGCGTCCCCGGCGTCGGTGGGCAGCGGCGCGCCGCCGGCGCCGCCCGGCACCTCCTCGATCCCGTCGAAGAAGAAGCTGATCGGCACGTCGAGGATCTGCGCGAGGCGGTAGAGCGTCCCCGCCGAGATGCGGTTCGCCCCGCGCTCGTACTTCTGCACCTGCTGGAACGTCAGGCCGAGCGCGTCCCCGAGACGCTCCTGGCTCATCCCGAGAAGCGTTCGCCGGAGCCTGACCCGTTGGCCGACATGGGCGTCGAACGCCCGGTTCCCAACCCGTCGGCGGCGGGTCTTCTTCACTGGTTCGGTCATCAGTCGGTCCACCATGGATCCCAAACTAGACTGTAATATAATTTTCTAACTAATAGTTAGCAACTATTGTCGGCATCTGCCAATTCGTCGTTCATTTGGAAAACCGGTCCAGTCGGTGGCCTTGACACAATCAGTGGAGGCCATGAGCGCGAATTCGGATGGAAGTTGACTGTCGATGGAACCTTTCTGAAACGCAGTTCGGACATCCGTTGGTCTGATCGTGTGGTCTATATCGACCGATGGTGGGACGGTTTTCTTTATCTATGACTATAGAAGGTAACCTGGACGGGCATCCGCCCTGTGGCCTGGCTCCGATGGGATGAGGCCACCGCCTTGTCGCGCACGATGGGCAGGCCTATGGTGGAGGCTCAACCTCGGATCGAGGCGATGCCCCGGGTCACGCAGCTCATCGAACGCAAGGCGTTTCCGGCCGGAACCGTCATCTTCCGCCAGGGCGACACGGGCCATGTCGCCTTCTACATCGAGGCCGGGGCGGTCGAGATCAGCCGCGAGGTGAACGGGCTGCCCGTCATCCTCGACACGGTCGGCGCCGGCCGGTTCTTCGGAGAGATCGCGCTGCTCGACGGTGGGGAGCGGGTGGCGTCGGCGGTCGCTACCGTGGACACCATCTGCATCCCGGTCACCAAGGACCAGCTGGACTCGCGCATCCACAACGCCGACCCGCTGCTGCGGATCCTGCTGCAGATGCTGTGTTCCTACATCCGCGGCAACGCCGAACGGATCGGCTGACCCGTCAACTTCCGGTTTTCGTTAACCGACGATACACCACTTCCGGTCATGATCGGCGCACGACGGGTCACCGTCGCGTCGAGGGCCCGGACCATGAACAGACGTCGCGAAAAGCTCCTGAACAGGTCCGAGTTTCCCGCCGACGACGTGATCTTCCGGCAGGGCGACGCAGGCCGCATGGCCTATTTCATCGAGTCGGGCGCGGTGGAGATCCTTCGCCTGAACGACGGCCGGGAGGTCGTCCTCGACGTCGTCGGGCCCGGCCAGTTCTTCGGCGAACTCGCCCTGCTCGACGGCGGGGAACGCGCCGCGACCGCCCGGGCGATCGGGCACACCGTCTGCATCCCCGTGCCCAAGGACGTGTTCGACGCCAAGACCACGGCGGCCGACCCGTTTCTGCGCATCATCATCCAGATGCTCTGCGCCTACATCCGCCGCTACGGCCAGCTCGTGACCTGAGGGTCGGACACGGTCGACCGGCCGGTCCCCTTGCCGACCGCACGGTCCGTTCCGATGTCTTTTCCTCTGTCGCGGCCCTCCGGGGGGCGACGGCGCCGCGCCCATCCGGGGCGGACCATGGAACGGAGTGCCACAATGGACTTCGGACGGTTCACCGATCGCGCCCGCAATGCGTTCCAGCAGGCGCAGATGACGGCGGTGGCCTCGCGCCACCCGCAGCTTCTTCCCGAACACCTCATCAAGGCCCTGGTCGACGAGCCCGGTGGCGTGGCCCGCCGCATCGTCGGCGACGCCGGCGGGGACGTGGACCTGCTGCTCAGCGGCCTCGACGGCAATCTCGGTCGGGTGCAGGCGGTCGCGGGCCGCGACCCGCACCCGATCTACGTGTCATCCGAACTCGCGCAGGTCGTGCAGGCCGCGCTCGCCGAGCCCGGCGACGGGCAGCGCCTCGTCTCGACCGACCGCCTGCTCACGGCGCTCGCCACGAAGAGCCCGGCCGTGGCCCTCCTCCTCGCCCGGGCCGGGGCGAACCCGCGCGCCATCGCGGACGCCGCCGAGCGGCTGCAGCAGCGGCATCCCGGCGACGCAGGCGCGGACACAGGCACCGAGGCGCTCCGCCGGTACGCGCGCGACCTGACGGAGGAGGCGCGCGTCGGTCGGCTGGACCCGGTCATCGGGCGCGAGGACGAGATCCGGCGGACGGTCGAGGTGCTCGCACGCCGGACCAAGAACAACCCGGTCCTGATCGGCGAGCCGGGCGTGGGCAAGACCGCCATCGTC
>JBIJED010000255.1:0-4992 GCA_044343785.1 Azospirillales bacterium
CTTCGGCTTGCGGTCGAGTGTGAACATGGCCTCTGCTCCCGTCGGCGAACGCTTCGGGGAGTTTGGCATCCTCCTCGCTCTGCAACCATCCGGCGAGGCGCGTTACTCCGTCTGCCGGCCTTGCCGGACGGAGCGGGGTAGGAAGCGACCGGCACCCTCCATGCGTTGGGGACGCCGCGCTCCGGACTGCCGACGGGACTGCGGGACACCGGCCCCGCGCCGGCGGTCGCGGGTCGGCACGCGCGGCAACGATCCGCGCCCGCAGCCGCTCGGCGACGCGTGCGAGGAACCCGAGGTCCTCGGCCGTCACTCAGGCCGGGTCGTGGCCCCCGAGGCGCAGGAACAGGCCGTGGCGGACCATCACCGTCGGGCACCGGATCACGAACAGGTCTCCGGGGTCGTGCATCCGGTGGTATTCGGCGCATCTTACCACCTGTCGCACGTGTTACCGGCGGATCCTGGCTAGACCGGATCGGAATGACTGTCCGGATGCACGAACCAGTTTGATCGGATGCCGGGCGATCTTATGACAGTCGATACTGGGATCCACCCGTCATGGCCCGGATCCCCGATGCCCAGCCTCCGCCTGCCCCCGCCGGGGGATCTGATCGTCTATCTGCTCGGCTGCCTGTTCTTCTCGATCGGCGCCAAGTTCTTCATCGACGCCGGTCTGGGCGTCGATCCCCTCGACGTGATGGTGCTGGGCATCGTCCGGCACACCGGCCTCACCATCGGGATCGTCGCCGGGGCGGTCGCGATCGTGTTCCTGGCGATCTGGGCCGTGTGGAACCGGCGCGTTCCGCCGATCTCCCCCTTCGTCACCAACTTCCTCATCGGCTCGCTCATCGACGTGTGGAACTGGGTCGGCCTGGAGGCCTGGACGACCCCGGTCCTCGCCCCCTGGCCGATGCTGATGTCAGGGCTCGTCGTCGCCTCCTACGGCTCGGCGCTCATCATCATGAGCGGCATCGGCATCCGCGTGATGGACCTCGTGGCGATCACGATGGTGCGCGAGTGGCGCATGCCGTTCTGGGTCGCGAAGTCGATCATCGAGGTCTTCTTCTGCGTGACCGGCTGGGCCTTGGGTGGACCGATCGGCATCGGGACGCTGATGTTCCTCCTGATCGTGGCGCCCCTGATCCAGCCCTTCGTCGCCCTCAACGTCCGCTGGCTGGGCCTCCCGAACCACGGGCTCCCGGCTCCGGGGCAGGACGCGTGCGGAACGGCGCCCGAACCGTCCGTCCGTCGATCGGAGACCGGCAGGCGCCTGCGGGACCGGGCGCTGGAAGGGACCTTCTGGGCCTCGGCCGATGCCTGGGGCCGCCAGCTCGTCTCGCTGCTCGTGTTCGTCCTCCTCGCACGCCTCCTCACCCCGGTCGAGATCGGCCTGTTCGCGATGGTGGCCATCGTGCTGGCCGCCGCCCAGACCCTGCTCGACGAGGGCCTGACCGAGGTGGTCGTCCAGCGCGACCGGCTGGAGCCCGGGCACCTCGACGCGGCGTTCTGGATCGTCGCCGCGGCGAGCCTCGCGCTCGGTGTCCTCATCGTGCTGCTCGCCGGCCCCATCGCGACCCTCTTCGACGAGGCCGCCATCGCGCCGCTGGTCGCGGTCGCCAGCGTCGTCCCGGTCCTCGCCGGCCTGTCGTGCGTCCATCAGGGAATCCTGCGGCGGCGCATGGAGTACCGGTTGCTGATGATCCGCTCGATGGCGGGCGTCGTCGCCGGCGGCGCCGTCGGGCTCTGGATGGCCTGGAACGGCCATGGCGCCTGGGCGCTCGTGGGGCAGCAGATCGCCGACCGGCTGGTGGGCGGGCTCGTGCTCTGGGTCTCCGCCGGATGGAGGCCGCGCCTGCGCTTCTCCGCGTCCCACGCCCGCGACCTGCTGCCCTATTCGACCTGGCTGGCCGGCACCAGGGTCGTGAACTTCACCTCCAAGCAGGTCGACCGCTACCTCATCGGCCTGATGATGGGCCCGGCGGTGCTGGGCATCTACAACGTGGCCACCCGTGTGAGCGACACCGCCTACGGCCTCCTCGCCCAGGGGCTGTCCAACATCGGCATGAACGTGTTCGCCCGCCTGCAGAACGAGCGCGAGGCGCTGCGCAAGGCGCTGGTCTCGGCGTCCGAGATGGCCAACGTCGTCGCCTTCCCGATCTTCCTCGGCCTGTCGGCGGTGGCGCCGACCCTCGTGACCGTGATCTTCGGGCCCCAATGGTCGGAGGCCGGTCCGATCCTGTCGGTGTTGGCGCTGCTCGGCATCCCCGCCATGTTCAGCACCTTCACCGGGGCCCTGATGCGGGCGCTGGGCACGACGCGCCTGCTGATGGGCGTGCTGGTCCTCAGCGCGGTCGCCAACATCGCCGCCGTCGCCGCGACCGTGAGCCACGGGCTGCTCGTCGTCGCGATCGCGATCCTCGTCCGCAACCTCTGCTTCGTCCCGCTCTTCCTCCTCATCCAGCAGCGGCTCGCCGGCGTGCCGCCGATGGAGACGGTGCGCCGCAACCTGCCTGCGCTGGCGGCCGCCGTCGCCATGGCGCTCGTCGTCGCCTGGACGGGGGACACGCTCGCCGCCCGGGGCTGGCCGTCGACGGCATCGCTGGCGGTGCAGGTCGCGGCGGGGTGGATCGCCTATCTCCTCTTGCTGGGCTTGCTCGGCCGCGGCAGCCTTCTCCGCTTCGTCGAGGTCTTCCGGGCCTACCGGCGTCGCTCCGTCCAGCCCGCGACCTGACGGGAGGACGGGGCTGGTGTCGGGCCTCTCCGCCTTCGGCGGCATGGTGTTTGTCACGTCGTCGCGGATGGACCAGCGTGTCCAGGTCGATGGCCTGGCCGCCTTCGATCAGGTCGACGCGCAGCTCACCCCTGAATCTGGCCGATGATCCGCTCCCATTTGCCGGCGTGGTCCTGCATCGAGGTCCAGTTCCGATTGCCTTTGGCGCCATTGGTGACCGTGCTGATGCCTCGGTCCTTCCATGACGGGGACTGCGCGCAGGGGCCAAGCACCTCCTCCACCCGCGCGATGCTCTCCAGCACGTCGAACTCAGGCGTCGTCGCCGTGTGCCAGACGGAGACCAGAACCACCCCCCGGGGCGCGCTCGAACCAGCGGCGCTGAACGTGATGGCCGGCGCCGGAGTACGCCTTCACCCGGATCGGGACCAGCCGCCTCGGGACGCCGTGGGCGGTGTCAAGGCGGTCGGCGAGAAGGTCGACACCGACGCCGACGCCGCGCCTCATCAACGCCGCTGCGACGAGCATCTCACCGGCCTTCCCGATCAGCGCCGGCCTGATCCTGTCGCCCATTGTGCCCCCCCGGTCGAGGACCTCGAGCCTGGCCGGCCGGGGTGCGCCCGCCAAACCCCTTGGTTTCGCATCATGAAAAACAACCGCAGCAATGATTTGTACAACCCGATCGGTCGATTTCAAAACCGCCATGGCCCCGCGACCGCCTCGGGCACCTCGTCATCATGACACCCCTGCGGGCGGGACCCCGCCCACCACGGGGGAGGGGGCGCACTGTGGCCCGTCCGGGGGGCCGCTGATGCGCTCGGCGGGTTTTCCCTGCTCTGCCATGCCGACCGCGTTCCTGGGACGCCCGGCGACCTCTGTATCGAGGTTGCCAAGTCCGTGTTGTCTGATTGATCGAGCGCGAATGAGTTGCCCGTGAGTGGCGGCGGCCAGCGCGCTGTCCACGTCACCGCCCCCCGGACAAAAAACTGCCCGGAAACCGTGAGGTTTCCGGGCGAGTTGAACAGGGAGGCTTCACGTCTGGGAGACGTAGGGTCCAAAGGACCCTGCTCCGGGCAAGGCCCGGAGCGAAACGTCGAATGTTGCGTCGCAACATCCAACGAGCGAACATTTAGTCATCCGCTGCCCGGATTCTACGCACAATTGAGGACGCCTCGCATGCGCTCTGTGCATGGCTTTATCGCAACCGATTGCGATGCCCCGGAAAGCGTCCGCCGTCGCCTAGAATCTGGACTCCGCCACCTTGCGGATCAGGAAGTCGCGGAAGACCGCGATGCGCTTGGAATGGCGCAGTTCCTCGGCATAGACGAAGTAGGCGTCGATCCGCGGTCCCGACAGCTCGGGCAGGATCCGCACGAACTCCGGATTGTCGGCGACCATGTAGTCGGCCAGCGCCGCGATCCCGAGGCCCGCCTCCACCGCCCGATAGATCGCGTAGCTGGAATTGACCCGCAGCACCGGCTGCCGGCGCGCTCCCGCCGCCTCCTCGGCCTGCAGGAGCCAGTTGATGTTGGCGATGGGGGCCCGCGCCTCGTCGGGGAAGGCGATGACCTCGTGGTTCTCCAGCTCGCGCACCGTCTGCGGCGTGCCGCGGCGCGCCAGATAGGCCTTCGACGCGTAGACGTGCATGTGCATCGTCAGGAGGTGACGCTGGATCAGGTCCGGCTGCCGCGGCGCGGACATGCGGATGGCGACGTCCGCCTCGCGCATGCCGAGGTCGAGTTCCGAATCGTCGATCAGCAGCGTCAGCTGGATCTCGGGATAGAGCGACAGGAACTCCGGCAGGCGCGGGGTCAGCCAGGTCGAGCCGAGGCCGACCGTGGTCGTCACCTTGAGGGGCCCGCGCGGGTTCTCCTTGCTGTCGGACAGCAGCGCCTCGGTCATCGACAGCTTCGCGAACACGTCGCGCGCGGTCTTGTAGAGGAGTTCGCCCTGCTCGGTCAGGATCAGGCCGCGGGCGTGCCGATGGAAGAGCGGGACGCTGAGGCTTTCCTCCAGCGCGCTGATCTGCCGGCTCACCGCCGACTGGCTGAGGTTCAGCACCTCGCCGGCGTGGGTGAAGCTGCCCGCCTCCGCGACCGCGTGGAACACGCGGAGCTTGTCCCAATCCATCGCCACACGCGATGCGCGTCCGGTCCGGCCGGTCGCGCCCTCCCTGTCGTTGTCGCACGCCCGCCATGCGCGGTACGCATCGACCATACACCGCGATCCGCGTCCCGGTCACCCCCCGCCGGGGCCGGCATCCCGCG
>JBIJED010000584.1:0-2562 GCA_044343785.1 Azospirillales bacterium
AAGGCCAACGCCATGAACAGGCGGTTGGCGGGCACGAGGTCCGCCGGCGCGCCGTTCACGGTGGCGATCCACCCCGGATATCGGATCTCGTTGACGACGACGACGCCGGGCCGGTCGAACACGACCACGGCCTCGATCCGCCCGGGTCCCCAGCCCCGGATCGCCACCGTACCCGGGGGCGGGGCCGCCGCGGGAAGGGCGTCGACCGGTGTCGGGGCGTAGGCCAGCGCCACCGTCCTCTCCGGATCGGCCGGGATCGTCGCGTCGTCGACGACGGCCCCGCCGACCGCGATCAATCGGGGCAGCGGCGCCGGCGGTCGGTAGAGCCACGCCGGCCCCTCGCGGCCCAGCGGCTCGAGCCCCGCGGTCGCCCCGGGCGGCAGGATCGTCTCGATCGGCGCACCGGTGGCGACGACCCGGATGCCGAGGAGGCGCGCGAGGGGCGCACCATGGCCGCCGAAATCGGGCGTGAGGGTCCGCCGCGCCTCGTGCGAATTCTGCCGTGCGCCCACCGCCCGGTCGTAGGCGACGAGCCGCAGCGGGGAGTATCCGAGCGTCTGTTCGATCGCGTGGGCGCGGGGCGCGTTCTGCCAGTCACCGCCGAGGCCGAAGATCTCCGCCCGTCCCGGCCCCGGCCCCGCGTCCGCGAGATCGCGGATGCGCGCGGCGAGAGCCCGTCCCCCCTCGGCGTAGGGCGCGACGGTGGCCGACCCGACCGCGTTGAACGGCCGGCCCGACCCGTGCCAGACGAGGTCGGCCGCCAGCAGCACGAGCGGCAGAACGACGAGCGCCGGCCGACGCCGGGCAACCATCACCGCCGCCGCGGTGGCGACGGTCCAGCCGGCGGCGGCGAGGGCGGCGAGGCCGACGTTCGTCATGCGCCCGCCCCAGAGGCCGATGCGGACGAGGGCGACGCCCGCGATCAGGCCGATCGCCGTGAGCGCGACGAGGGCCGGCGCCCGGACACGGATCGCGCCGCCGTCGACGACGAGGCGCTGCGCGGCGAGGGCCGCCAGCGTCGCGAGGCCGAAGGCGAACAGGAAGGTCGCGTCCGCCGGCCGGCGGAACAGCGCCACCCCCGGCAGCGCCTCGTAGGCGAGGCGGAAGAGCGGCGTCCACGCGCCGAGCATGTAGACGGCGCCGGCCGCCGTCACGGCGAGCGCACCCCACGCGCGCCAGGACGGTCGACCGGGGGCGACCGCCGCGGCGGCGAGGAGGACGGGGATGGCCGCGCCCACGTAGAGGTGGGAGACGGTGTCGTCGGTCCAGTCGAACCCGGTCGCGGACAGTGCCATCCACGGCAGCCGGCCCGGCCCCCAATAGGCTCCGGGCACGAGCGCGCCGAAGACGTCGGGAACGAGGAGGCCGAGAAGCGCCAGCGGCTGGAGCGAGGCATGGGCCACCTCGACGAAGCCGATCGCCCCGCGGTCGCAGAGCGCCAGGAACTCCGCCGAAAGGAGAGCCGGCACCGCGAGGAGGAGGACGGTCACGACCCCGGCCGCGGCCAGCCGCGCGAGAAGCCGCACGGCCCCGGCCGGATCGGCGCGGAACCGGCGGGCGACCGGGACGAGGGCGGCGAGAAGGACGACCCAGGCCGACAGGAAGGCGACCTGGTCGCGCCCGACCGCCAGCGCCGCAGCACACACGCCGAGGAGCGGGACCGCGAGGAGGCCCCGCGCACCCCGGCCGCGCACGACCGCGGCGAGCGCCAGCAACGCCCATGGCAGCCAAGCGATGCTGATCGTCATCATCGTGTGCTGGAGCCGGCCGGCGGCGGGGCCCCCCAGCATCAGCACGAGCGCCCCGACGCAGGCCGCGGCGGGGGCCAGCCCGACGACCCGGCCGAGCAGCAGCATGCCGACGCCGCCGAAGAGCAGGTGCGCCAGCTGCATGACGTCGACGTCGCGCATCGACGGGTCCGGCCACAGGGCGGCGAACAGGCGGACGGTCGGCGTGAAGTGGAACGACGCCGGATCGGCGATGGCCGGCAGGCCCGCGAACATCGCCCCCGTCCACGGCGCGGCACCGCCGCGGGCCAGTTCGACGATCGCGGGGTAGTAGTAGAGCTTCGCGTCCCAGGGGATCGTCACCGACCCCGTGATCCACGGCCAGGCGAACGCGGTCCAGGCGAAGACGAGGATGGCCGCGGCCATCGCCCAGCCGCGGCCGTCGTCCGGGTGGTGGAGGGGGCCGGACCTCATGGCGCCCCGCACCCCTGCCGTTCTCCTTGCATCGCCGCCCGGGCTTCCGATATAAGCGCGGCTTCGTCGCCGGCCCCCGCGCGCGGCCAACCCTTGCTGGACCGAATGTCATGAAGACGGACATCCATCCCGACTACCACGAGATCAACGTCGTCATGACCGACGGCACGGCGTTCAAGACCCGCAGCACCTATGGCAAGGCCGGCGACACGCTGCGCCTCGACATCGATCCGAAGACCCATCCGGCCTGGACGGGCGTGCAGAAGCTGCTCGACACGGGTGGCCAGATCGCCAAGTTCAACAAGAAGTTCGCCGGCCTCGGCCTGAAGAGCTGACGGCATCCGTCGTCGCATCCGTGGAG
>JBIJED010000256.1:0-4986 GCA_044343785.1 Azospirillales bacterium
GGGTGCCGGGCACGTTCGCGAGCGGGGAGAAGCCGTCGCGGTTCAGGATCGCCTGACCCTCCACCGTCATCGCGAAGTTGAGGAGAAGGCGCGCCGTGTTCGGCCGGCGCGTGCGGCTCGCGACCGCGGCGTAGATCGGGCCGGGGGTGGCGGGCTCGAAGAACGCCTCGTCCACCGGCGCGCCGCGATCCTTCAGCGAGGCGACGACGACGTGGATGGCCGGCGCGTACATCGCCGCCGCCCCCGCCGCCACCTGCTGCATCGCCGGCACCACCGAGGGGGCGAGCGTCGCCTGCCGGGCGAGGCGCCGCAAGAAGTCGTCGCCGTAGGCCTTTCGGATCAGCGCGTACCACATGACGCCGAGGATCGAGTTCCGCGGGTCGAAGATCAGCACCTGCCCGGCGAAGGCGGGGTCGAGCAGCGCCTCCCACGACTTCGGCGTCTGCTTCACGATCGTGGTGTTCCACGCGAGGGATTCCGGGTTGAAGGCGACGGTCGCGACCGTGCCGGTCCAGATGTCCTTCGCCAGCGGGTCGAGCGCCGGCAACGACCCGGCCGGGCCGATCCATCCCCTCTGCGCGGCATCCGCCAGGAAGCCCGCGTCGCCGATCATCACGAGGTCGGCGGTCGGCGCGCCCGACGTGTTCTCGGCCGCGAAGCGCTGGCCCAGCGGGCCGGAGCCGAGGCGCTGGAACTGCACGTCGAGGCCGTACCTGGTCTTGAAGGCGGCGAGCAGGGCCTGGATGACGGTGGGTTCGATGACGGAATAGAGCATCCCGCCGCCCTCGCCCCTCGCACCGGCGGCGAGTGCGGCCTCCTCCTGCGCGGTGGCGAGGCGGGCGGGCAGAAGCGTGGAGGCCGCCCCCAGGGCCGCCGTGCCTGTGAGGAAGCCGCGGCGACGCATCTCGACGGTCATGTCAGTCCTCCCTTTCGTCCGTTTCCTGTCGTCGTCAGGTGCGTTCGAAGCGGATCGGCACCGCGCGGGCGCCGATCTCCGGGAACCGGGTCTGGAGCGGCTCGCCCGCGAGGTCGAACCGCCGGGTCCGGGCGAGGAGTTCCTCCAGCGTCACCCGCAGTTCCAGCCGCGCGAGGTGGATGCCCGCGCAATGGTGGGCGCCCCGGCCGAAGGCGAGGTGCTCGCCGATGTTCGGCCGGTCGAGCACGAACGCCTCGGGATCGGGGAAGACCGCCGGGTCGCGGTTGGCGGCGGCGTAGACCAGCGCGATCGGCTCGTCCTTGCGGATCGTGCGCCCGCCGATCTCCACGTCCCGCGTCGCCGTGCGGGCGAAGCCGCGGTAGGGCGTGCACAGGCGCAGGAACTCCTCCACCGCCGCCGGGATCAGGGCGGGATCGGCGCGCAGCCGGTCCTGGAGGGCCGGATCGCGGGAGAGGTGGACGCACATGCTGCCGATGATGACGCTGGGCGCCACGATGCCCACCACCAGCACCTGCCGCACGGTGCCGACGATCATCTCGTCGGGGAACGGCTCGCCCCCGACGCGGGCGGCCAGAAGCGCGGTCGTCACGTCGGTCGCGGGATCGAGCGGGTTGGCCTTGCGCCGCGCGATCAGGTCGCGCGCCATGGCGTAGATGGCGAGGCTCGTCTCCTGCACCACCGCGCCCACGCCCGACTGCACGGCCATGTTGAACGCCTTGCCGGCATCGCGGAGTGCGGCGAGGTCGGACGCCTCGAGGTTCATCCACTCGCCGAAGACCTGCACCGGCATGTCGGCGCCGAACGCGGCGCAGATGTCGCCCTCGCCCTTCGCGATCAGCGGATCGAGGAGGCCGCCCACGATGCGCCGCACCGTCGGCTCCAGCGTCGCGACGCGGGACGCGGACAGGAGCGGCGCGATGGCCGCACGGTAGGGGGTGTGCTCGGGCGGGTCGAGGTGCAGCGGCGGGCGGCGGCCGGTGAAGGCGATCTTCGGCACCACGTTCTGCACCGAGGTGACGAACGTCGACTGGTCGGCCAGCACCGCCTTGACGTCGGCATGGGCGAGCAGCGCCCAGAACCCGCCCAGCCCCTCGGCCCGCGCGACCGGGCAGCGGGCGCGCAGATCGGCGTGGAGCGCGTGCGGGCTGTCGAACGTCTCCGGCGCCTCGGCGTCGAAGTCCGGTGCCGTCGGCCGCGGTTGCGCGATGGACCCGTCCATTCTGTCCCCCCCTTGGCGGCCGAGTAGGCGGGATGCCCGCCCCGGGCGGGAAACAGTTTCTCCGACTATGGGGTATAGGATGAACCTATATCCGTGTCGCCGAAATCCGGCGCGAGGGTCCGCAGCTTCGCTTCCACCGCCGTCGCGGCGGGCGAGCGGCTGCGCTCCGACCGGGTGCAGAGGTGGACCGTGCGGAAGATCGGCGGGTCGAGCGGCCAGAGCCGGATCCGCCCCTCGGCCTCCGGCGTGCGGACGGCCGAGCGCGGCACGATGGTGACGCCCGTGCCCCGCACGATCAGCCGGACGAGGAGGCCGAGGCTGTCGACCTCCGCCACCACCCGCGGCTCGCAGTCGCGCGCGATGAACCAGGCGGTCGTCACCGCCCGCATCATGTTGGGAAGCTGGTTCACGATCCACGGCAGGGCCGCGAGGCGCACCGGGTCGTCCAGCGGCGGCACCATGTCCATGGGCGTGGCCAGCAGCAGCGGCTCGCGGAACAGCGGCGTCGTCTCCACGTCGGCGGACGGCGGCAGGTTGGGCAGGACCGCCATCTCGATGATGCCGTTCCTGAGCTGTTCGACCAGAACGTTGCTCCACGCCTCCGCCACGTGGAGGCGCAGGCGCGGGTGGCTCTCGACCAGCCCCTCGATCAGCCCCGCGCCCAGCGTCGGCGCGAGGGTGGGCGGCATGCCGATGGCGATGCGCCCCTCCACCGCCCGGGCGGCGTCGCCCACCTCCTCGGCGATGCGGTCGATCTGGCGCAGCACGTCGTGGGCGCGGGCGTAGAGCCGCATGCCGGCGTCGGTCAGCGTGACGCCGCCGTGGGTGCGCACGAACAGCCTGGCGCCCAGCTCGGCCTCCAGCACCGCCAGCTGCTGGCTCAACGCCGGCTGGGCGATGCCGATCTCGTGCGCGGCGCGGTTGATGCTGCCCGCGTCGGCGATCCGCACGAAGTAGCGCAGCCGTCTCGTCTCCACCCTCGCCACCCCTTCGGCCCGCCCTGGCCACACCGAACCCTTATAACCGGTTGCCTGACACCGATGCGACAGGTCAATATCGCGCCGGATCGCAAGGAAGACGGCGCGCACCGACGCGCCGCCCACGGGAGGAACGGGATGACGGACCGGGCTGGCGCCGGCGGCGGCCGTCCGCGCGTCGAGGTCCGCGGGCTGGAGAAGGCCTACGGCACCTTCAAGGCGCTCGACGACATCCACCTCGACGTGGGCGAGGGGGAATTCGTGGTCCTGCTCGGGCCCAGCGGCTGCGGGAAGACGACGCTGCTGCGCTGCGTGGCGGGGCTGGAGACGCCCGGCCGGGGCGAGATTCGCCTGGGCGGGGAGACGGTGTTCTCCTCGACCGACGGCACCTACCGCCCGCCCGAGCGGCGGAACCTGTCGATGGTGTTCCAGTCCTACGCGCTGTGGCCGCACATGACGGTGGCCGGCAACGTGGCCTATCCGCTGGAGAACCGGGGCGTCGCCCGGGCGGAGATCGCACGCCGGGTGCGCGACGTGCTGCGCATGGTCGGGCTCGACCACCGGGGCGACGCCTATCCGGGCCAGCTCTCGGGCGGGCAGCAGCAGCGGGTGTCGCTCGCCCGCGCCATCGTGACCGACGCCGGCCTCGTGCTGTTCGACGAGCCGCTGTCCAACCTCGACGCCAAGGTGCGCGAGAACCTGCGCGGCGAACTGCTCGGCCTCCAGCGGCAGATCGGCTTCGCGGCCGTCTACGTCACCCACGACCAGACGGAGGCCATGGCGCTGGCCGACCGGGTGGTGGTGATGGAGCGCGGGCGGATCGCGCAGATCGGCACGCCCCGCGCGATCTACGATCGCCCCGCCACCCGCTACGTCGCCGGCTTCGTCGGCAGCCAGAACGAGATCGAGGGGCGGGTGGTGGAGGCCCGCGGCGACGCCCTCGTCGTGGAGACGGCGGCGGGCCCCGTGCTGGCCGGCGTGAACCCCGACGGCGCCCGCCCGGGCGATGCGGTCCACCTGCTCTTCCGCCCGGAACACGCGGCCTTCGCCGACGCCGGGGCGGCCAACGTGTTCCCGGTGCGGCTGGAGCGCACCCAGTTCCTCGGCACGCACGTGGAGCACACGGTGCGCCTCGGCCCGGTGCCGGTGACCGTGCGCGGACCGGCGGACGTCGACCCCACGGGCCCGCTTCACCTGCGCGTGCCGCCGGAGCGCGCGTTCGTCTTCGCGCGGGAGGGGGCGTGATGGGAGGGCATTTCTGCTCCCGGCCCCTCTCCCTGTCCCTCCCCCCGGGGGGGGGAGGGGACGCTGATGTCAGACTTCTCCCCTCGCCCCCCCGGGGAGAGGGGCCGGGGGAGAGGGGGTGGAGCAGGCCGATCCTCGACGGTGGGCGCCCATGACCGCCGCCACCCACCCCCTCGCCGCCACCACCGCCCGGCGCGTCCGCACGATGGACGAGGCCGGGCTCGTCACCTGGGCCAGCCTCGGCATCCTCGTCCTGCTGCTCGCCTGGCCGCTCGGCTACGCGGTCTGGGCGGTTTTCGCCGACGCCGAGAGCGGCCTCGCCTCCCTCGCGCGCGCGGCCGAAAACGGGTCGATCGGGCGGGTGATCTGGAACACGTCCTGGGTCGTGCTGGGCTCGACCGCGGTCGCCGTCGCCATCGGCGCCGTCTTCGCCTGGGTGAACGAGCGAACCGACGCGCACCTGCCGGGCTTCGGCGACCTGCTGCCGCTCGCCCCGCTGCTGGTGCCGCCGATCGCGGGCGTGATGGGCTGGGCGATCCTGCTCGACCCGCGGGTCGGCCTCGCCAACATCCAGATCCGCCGCCTCCTCGACCTCTTCGGGATCGAGA
>JBIJED010000258.1:0-4979 GCA_044343785.1 Azospirillales bacterium
CCTGCTACAGCCATGTCGGCCCCGACTACGGCATCTCCATCGTCGGCGTGTTCCGCCCGTCGGACACCGGCTTCGTGGAGACGCCGAACTCGGGCGGCGTCTCGCCCCGCGGGCCGCTGGCGCAGATGGCGGAGCAGCGGCGGCTGGAGGCCGTCTATGCCGATGCCTGGTACGACTCGATCGTGAAGGACGCGTGGGGTTGAGAGCGTGAACGGACCCGTCGTCACCCGCAGGACCTTCGGGGCCGGCCTCCTCGCCCTCGCGGCCGTCCGGCCGGCGGCCGCGTCCGACCTGCCTGCCGACGTCGCGGCAGCGATCCGCACGGCGATCGGCGACGCGACACCGACGGAAGGCGGGATCGCGCTCCAGCTTCCCAGCGTCGCCGAGAACGGGGCTCAGGTCCCGCTCACCGTGACGGTGGAGGGCGCGACCTCGCCCCAGCGGTTCGTGCGTGCCATCCACCTGTTCGCCACCCGCAACCCGACGCCGGGCATCGCCAGCTACACGCTCGGTCCCGCGGCGGGGCGGGCGCAGGTGGCGACCCGCGTCCGCCTCGCCGAGGGCCAGCAGGTGCTGGCCTTCGCCGTGTGGAGCGACGGGACGGTGAACCGCACCGCGGCCGAGACGGTGGTGACCGTCGGCGGCTGCGTGACCTGAGGACGAATGCGATGAGCACCCCCCGCATCCGCGTCCCCGCGTCCGCCCGCGCCGGCGAGACGGTGGAGATCCGCACCCTCCTCGATCACCCGATGGAGACCGGCCTGCGTCAGGGCGACGGCGGCCGGCCGATCCCGCGCGACATGCTGAAGCGGTTCGAGGCCCGGGCGAACGGCGAAATCGTCTTCGCCGCCGACTTCGCCAACGGCACCGCCGCCAACCCGACGCTGACTTTCTTCCTCAGGGTCGAGCGGACGACGGCGCTGGTCTTCGCGTGGGAGCGCGAGGCGGGACCGCCGATCCGGGCGGAGGCGACGATCCGCGTGTCCTGAGGCGAAGGTCGGCCCCGGATCGGGGGAAGCAGGACGTGTCCGGCGCTGCCGCGCGACGGTCGCCGGCGACGACCGCAAATATGGTGATCCCGCTGGGACTCGAACCCAGGACCTGCTGATTAAAAGTCAGTTGCTCTACCGACTGAGCTACGGGATCGCGCGGCGGCGCACCTTAGGTCGCGCCCTCCGGCTTGGCAACAATGCGACCGGCGGTCGCTCCTGACGCCGTCTTGGCGAAGCGGCGCAGAAGTTCCTCCTTCACCCGCGGGCTGACGAAATGCCCGATCTCGCCGCCCAGCATGCAGATCTCCTTCACGAAGCGGGAGGAGATGAACTGGTGCCGGTCGGACGCCATCAGGAACATCGTCTCGATCCGCGGATTGAGGCGTGCGTTCATGCCGGCCATCTGGAACTCGTACTCGAAGTCCGAGACCGCGCGCAGGCCGCGGATGATGACCGAGGCCTTCAGGCTCTCCGCGAAGTGCATCAGGAGGGTCTCGAACGGCCGGACCTCGATCGTCGTGCCGTTGGTCCGCCCGTCCTCCAGCGCCTCGACCTCGCGACGGATCAGTTCCACCCGTTCGCTGATCGAGAAGAGCGGCCCCTTGCCCGCGTTCCGCGCCACGCCGACCACGAGGTGGTCGACGATGCCGGTGGCCCGCAGGATGATGTCCATGTGGCCGTTGGTGATCGGATCGAAGGTGCCGGGGTAGACACCGATGCGGTGACGATTGCCCGAAGCCATCGCGAGCCTCCCTCCGTCGTCCCTGATCAGCCGCCCGCCTGCCCGTCGGCCGGCGCGGTGGCCGCCTCCGCGAGCGGGGCGACCGAAACCACCCGTTCCTCCGGCGCCAGTCGGAACAGCGTGACGCCCAGCGTCTTGCGCCCCGCGATCCGGACGCTGTCGACACCGAGGCGGATCATCTGGCCGCCGTCGGAGACCAGCATCAGCTCCTGCCCGTCCGTGACCGGGAACGCCGCCACCACGGCCTTGTTGCGGCCGGACATCTCCATGTTCCAGATGCCCTGGCCGCCGCGGCCTGTCAGCCGGTATTCGAAGGACGAGGTGCGCTTGCCGAACCCGCGATCGGAGACGGTGAGGATGAACTCCTCCGCCGCCTGCATCCCGGCGAACCGTTCGGGCGACAGCGTGATCTGGGCGCCGGTCGCCTCCTCCGCGTCGGGGTCGGCCCCTTCCGCCAGGATCGGCTCCTCGCCCGCCGCACGCCGCAGCGCGTTGGCCGCGCGAAGATAGGCGTCCCGCTCCTCGGCCGAGGCCTCCATGCGCCGGAGCACGCACATCGAGATGCAGGCGTCGTCGCCGGCGAGGCGGATGCCGCGCACGCCGGTCGACGTCCGGCCGGAGAAGACGCGCACGTCGTCCACGGGGAAGCGGATGCAGCGGCCGTCGCGGGACGCGAGCAGCACGTCGTCCTTCTCCGAGCACAGGCGGACGGCGATCAGCCGCTCGCCCTCCTCCTCCAGCTTCATCGCGATCAGGCCGCTCGCGCGGATGTTGGCGAAGTCCGACAGCTTGTTGCGGCGGATGTTGCCCTTCGAGGTCGCGAAGAGGACGTCGTAGTCGCCCCAGGTGGCCTCGTCCTCCGGAAGCGCCAGCACGGTCGAGACCGTCTCGCCCGGCGTCAGCGGCAGCAGGTTGACCAGCGCCTTGCCGCGCGCCTGCGCCGTGCCCGTGGGCAGGCGCCAGCACTTCAGCTTGTAGACCATGCCGCGCGTGGAGAAGAACAGCACCGGCGTGTGCGTGGAGACCACGAACAGCTCCGACACCGCGTCCTCCTCGCGGAGATCCATGCCCGTCTTCCCCTTGCCGCCCCGGTGCTGGGTGCGGAAGGCCGAGGCCGGCGTGCGCTTGATGTAGCCGGAGTGGGTGACCGTGACGACCATGTCCTCGCGCTGGATCAGGTCCTCGATGTCGGCCTCGAACTCCATCTCCTCCAGCACCGTCCGGCGCGGGGTGGCGAAGCGGCTCTTCACCTCCACCAGCTCGTCCCGCAGGATGCCGAGCAGCGTCTCCCGGTTCCCGAGCACCTCGAGATAGTAGAGGATGCGGTCGACGATCTCCTTCAGGTCGGCGGCGATCTTCTCCCGCTCGAGGCCCGTCAGGCGGTTGAGGCGCAGGTCGAGGATGGCGCGGGCCTGGGCCTCGGACAGGCGGTAGGTGCCCGCGTCCGAGACCGCGCGGCCCGGCTCGTCGACGAGCGCGATGAGGGGCGCCACGTCCACCGCGGGCCAGTGGCGCTCCATCATCTGCGTGCGCGCCTCCACCGGATCGGGCGCCTCGCGGATCAGGCGGATCATCGCGTCGAGGTTGGCGACCGCGATCGCGAGGCCGACCATCGTGTGGGCCTTGCCGCGCGCCTCGTTCAGCTCGTACTCGGTGCGCCGGGTGATCACCTGCTCGCGGAACGCGAGGAAGGCCACGATCACGTCGCGCAGGTTCATCACCTCCGGCCGGCCGCCGTTCAGCGCCAGCATGTTGACGCCGAAGGTCGTCTGAAGCTGGGTGTGACGGTAGAGCTGGGCCAGCACCACGTCCGGCACCGCGTCGCGCTTCAGCTCGACGACCACGCGCACGCCGTCCCGGTCGCTCTCGTCGCGGAGTTCCGAGACGCCCTCGACGGTCTTCTCGTGGATGCACTCCCCGATGCGCTCCATCATCCGGGCCTTGTTCACCTGGAACGGCACCTCGGTGACGATGATGGCGGAGCGGTCCTTCTTGAACTCCTCGATGTGAACCTTGCCGCGCACGGTGATCGAGCCGCGCCCGAACTGATAGGCCTGACGGATCCCGTTGCGGCCCAGGATCACCCCGCCGGTCGGAAAGTCCGGACCGGGCACGTACTGCATCAGCTCCTCGACCGACAGGTCGGGCTCGTCGATCAGCGCGAAGCAGGCGTCGATCACCTCGCCCAGGTTGTGGGTCGGGATGTTGGTCGCCATGCCGACGGCGATGCCGCCGGCACCGTTCACCAGCAGGTTCGGGAAGCGGGCCGGGAGGACCGTCGGCTCCCGGTCGCTCTCGTCGTAGTTCGGCTGGAAATCGACCGTGTCCTTGTCGATGTCCTCCAGCAACGCCTCGGCCGCCTTCGCCAACCGCGCCTCGGTGTAGCGCATGGCCGCCGGGGGGTCGCCGTCCATCGACCCGAAGTTCCCCTGCCCGTCGATCAGCGGCAGGCGCATGGAGAAGTCCTGCGCCATGCGGACCATCGCGTCGTAGATCGCGCTGTCGCCGTGCGGATGGTACTTGCCCATCACGTCGCCGACGATGCGGGCGGACTTCTTGTAGGCCTTGGTCGAATCGTACCCGCCCTCCTTCATCGCATAGAGGATGCGGCGGTGGACGGGCTTGAGCCCGTCGCGGACGTCCGGCAACGCGCGCGCCACGATCACGCTCATCGCGTAATCGAGGTACGACCGGCGCATCTCCTCCTCGATGGTCACGGGCGAGATGTCGGGCGGGTCGATCGGCGGAGGATTGATCACGGCGTCTCGGACGGTCGAGGGATCGGATTGAAAGGGTCGCGCGGGCGGTCCGGGCCGTCCCGGTCAGGCTCTGGAACCACGAACGGGCGTAGCAGATTCCGCACCTGCACACAATCACGGGCGGACCGCGGGGCACGGCGACCGGCAGCGCGGGCACGAGGGACGGGGAACCCGGCGCGCAACGCGCGCGTTCTCGTGGCATCGTCCACACCCGGAGCGAGAACGATGACCCCACCCACCCGTCCGTCCGCCGCCCGTGCGCTGCTGCTCGTGTTCGCGCTGGGCCTCGCCGGCACCACCCTCGCGGCCTGCAACACGATGCGGGGCGTCGGCCAGGACACCCAGGCCGCGGGCCGGGGGATCAGCGGCGCCTCGACCGACGTGGAGCGGAAGATCCAGTGACGCCGGTCCGCTGACCGCGGCACCGGGCGCCGGCTCGTCACCGGTGCCCGGCCCGCGCGATCGTCAGAAGGGGATCTCGTCGTC
>JBIJED010000257.1:0-4979 GCA_044343785.1 Azospirillales bacterium
GATGGCGGCGCTGCTGGGGGCGATCCCGCTCGCGGTGGGGACCGGGACGGGGGCGGAGCTGCGGGTGCCGCTCGGCGTCGCGATCGTCGGCGGGCTGGTGCTGTCCCAGCTCCTCACCCTCTACACGACGCCGGTCATCTATCTCTGGTTCGACCGGATCGGCCGGCGCCTGTCGGGCACGCCGGTTCCCGTGGCGGCGGAGCCGGTGCCGTTCCGGCGGGCGGCGGAGTAGGGGCGGTGAGGGTCGGCCTGCTCCACCCCCTCTCCCCCGCCCCCTCCCCCCGGGGGGGGGAGGGCAGATCCCGTGACGCCGCGTCCCCTCCCCCCCCCGGGGGAAGGGACAGGGAGAGGGGGGGCCGCAGCGGCTGACCCATGTCCCTCTCCACCCCCTTCATCCTCCGCCCGATCGGCACCTCGCTGCTCGCCGCCGGCCTCTTCCTCGCCGGGCTCGTCGCCTATTTCGCGCTTCCGGTGGCACCGCTGCCGTCCATCGACCTGCCGGTCATCTTCGTCTCGACCTCCCAGCCGGGGGCGGACCCGGTGACCATGTCGCAGACCGTCACCTCCACGCTGGAACGCCAACTCGGCGCCATCGCGGGCGTGAACGAGATGACGTCGACCAGCTCGCTCGGCCGCTCCAGCATCGTCCTCCAGTTCGACCCCGGCCGGCGGCCGGCCGACGCCGCGCGCGACGTGCAGGCGGCCATCAACGCCGCCGTGGTCGACCTGCCGGCGGGCCTGCCCGGGCCGCCGACGTGGCGAAAGGCCAACCCGAACGACCGCCCGGTCCTCATCCTGGCGCTCACCTCGCGCACGATGACGACCCAGTCGATCTTCGACGTCGCCGACACGGTGCTGGCCCAGCGCCTGTCCCAGATCCCCGGCGTGGCCCAGGCGAACGTGCAGGGGGCGGAGAAATCGGCCGTCCGGGTGCAGGTGGACGTGGCGCGCCTCGCGGCGATGCGGCTCTCGCTGGAGGATGTGCGGACCGCCATCGCGGCGGCCAACGTCACCCAGGCGACGGGGCGGATCGAGGGGGCCGCCACGGCGGTGGAGATCGACACCGACACCCGCCTCCTCACCGCGGCCGACTACGCCGACCTGCGGATCCGCACCGCGACCGGCGGCACCGTTCGCCTCGGCGACGTGGCGACCGTGTTCCTCGGCGTGGAGAACGAGCGGCAGGCGGCGTGGTACGGCGCCCAGCGGGCCGTCCTCGTCCAGATCCTGAAGCAGCCCGGCGCCAACGTGATCGAGACGGTGGACGCGATCAAGGCGGCGCTGCCGGAGCTGTCCCGCTGGATCCCGCCCGCGATCGACGTCGCGATCATCAACGACCAGACGGGCACGATCCGCGCGAGCGTGGAGGAGGTGCAGCTCACGCTCCTCCTCTCGATCGCGCTGGTGGTGATGGTGGTGGCGCTGTTCCTGCGCCGGCTCGCCACCAGCTTCGCCGCCGCGGTGACGGTGCCGCTCTCGCTGGCCGGCACCTTCGCGGTCATGTGGCTCCTGGGCTACAGCCTCGACAACCTGACCCTCATGGCGCTGACGATCGCCGTCGGCTTCGTCGTCGACGACGCGATCGTGATGATCGAGAACGTCGTCCGCCACGCCGAGGCGGGCAAGCCGCCGCTCCTGGCCGCCATCGACGGCGCGCGGGAGATCGGCTTCACCGTGCTGTCGATGACGCTGTCGCTGGTGGCGGTCTTCATCCCGCTGATCTTCTCCGGCGGGGTTCAGGGGACGTTCCTGCGCGTCTTCGCGATCACGCTCACCGTCGCGATCGTCGTCTCGGGCCTCGTGTCGATCACGCTCACGCCCATGGTCTGCGCCCGCATGCTGCGTCCGCACGCGCCGCCGCGCCGGATCGACCGCTGGCTCGACGCGATCGGCGACCGGGTGGCGGCGGGCTATGCCACCTCGCTGGGCTGGGCCGTGCGGCACCGGGCGGTGATGCTTCTGGGCTTCGTCGCCACGGTCGGCGCCACGGCCTGGCTCTACACCGCGGTTCCGCCGGGCGGATTCCCGACCCAGGACACCGGCCTCGTCCGCGGCTTCGCCCGGGCCTCGACCGACACCTCGTTCCAGGCCATGGCGGTGCGCATGCAGCGCGCGGTCGACGTCGTGCGCGCCGATCCGGCCGTGGCCGGCGTCGGCGGGGTGACGGGGGGCGGGTTCTTCTCCGGCAACACGGGGCAGATGTTCGTGACGCTGAAGCCGCGGGAGGAGCGGGGCGTCGGCTCGGAGGCGGTGCTGAACCGCCTGCGCCCGCAGCTCGCCCGGATCGAGGGGCTGCAGGTGTTCCTGTTCGTCGAGCAGGACTTCCGCTTCGGCGGGCGCGGGGGCCGGGGCGCCAACCAGGTGGCGCTCCTGTCCGACGACATCGACCGGCTCCTGCAATGGGCGCCCGACCTCGTCCGCGCGATGGACGCCGACCCGATGTTCAAGGACGTGAACAGCGACCAGGAGCGGGCGGGCCTCGACGCGCGCGTGATCGTCGACCGCGACGCGGCCGCCCGCCTCGGGATCCAGGCGTCGGAGATCAACGCCGCGCTGCAGAACAGCTTCGCCCAGCGGCAGGTCTCCACCATGTACCGCGAGCGCAACCAGTACCGCGTGGTGCTGGAGGTGCTGCCCTCCCAGCAGCGGGGGCCGCAGGATCTCGACGGCGTGCAGGTGCGCGGGCCCGGCGGCGTTCTCGTCCCGCTCTCGGCGGTCGCGCGGGTGGAGCGCGGCATCTCCCCCCGCTCGATCGGCCACGACGGCCAGTACGCCGCCGCCACCGTCAGCTACGGGCTGGAGGAGGACGTGCCCGCGGTCGAGGCGCTGGCCCGCATCAGCCGCCTCGCCAACGAGATCGGGATGCCGGCGTCGATCCGGATCGAGGCGGCGGGGACCGGGCGGCTGTTCCGCGACCAGTCGTCGGAGACGCTGGTGCTGTTCGGCGCCGCGCTCCTGATCATCTACATCGTGCTGGGCGTCCTCTACGAGAGCTGGACGCAGGCGCTCACCATCATCTCGACGCTGCCGTCGGCCGGGCTCGGCGCGTTGCTGGCGCTGCTGGCGACGGGAACGCAGCTGTCGCTGATCGCGGTCATCGGCATCATCCTCCTCATGGGGATCGTGAAGAAGAACGCGATCCTGATGGTGGATTTCGCGCTGGTGGCCGAGCGGCGCGACGGCATGTCGCCCGAGGCGGCCATCCTCGCCGCCTGCCGGGCCCGATTCCGCCCCATCATGATGACGACGCTGACCGCGCTGTTCGGCGCGGTGCCGCTGGTCCTCGCCATGGGGACGGGGGCGGAGCTGCGCCGGCCGCTGGGCATCGCGGTCGTCGGCGGCCTCCTCGTCAGCCAGGCGCTGACCCTCTACACCACGCCCGTCGTCTACGTCGGGCTGCGCCGCCTCGCCGACCGGATGACCGGGCGCGGCCTGCGGCGACCCGTGCCGGCGGTCGCGGAGTGAAGGGACGCCGCAACCGATGGGAGTTGTGAAGAATGGTCATGCAATGATATGTTAAATCATTCAACCATCGACCCGGGATGGGACGGAGGCGTTCGACCCTCTCCGGCGCCCTGGCGAAGGCGAGGAGAAAGTCATGGCCCTGTTCGAAATCCGGATGATCCTCTTCAGTACCGAGGAGACGATGAAGGCGCTCGCCGCCTTCATTCGCACTTCTGGTCGGACGCTGCCCCGCGGGACGTTCGTCCGCATCGACCATCACCCGGCGCGCCGTGAGTTCGCGCAGCTGATCTTCATCACCGACGACGGCGAGAACATGCGGTTCCCGCTGTCCGAGACCGAAATGGCGGCCGCCCTGTTGAACGAATGCATCGCGCGCAAGATCATGCTGCCCCGACAGGCGGGGAAACAGGTGCGGGTGCTCGACGAACAGTTCGCGCTGGTCCTGGACGTGGGCACCAACCCGCCGTCGAAGACGGGCCTGACCGACCGGAGGGGGTCGCCGACCCGCCCGCCGGCCGCCCGGACCCCCGTGGTCGCCTGAAGGCCGGGCGCGTGAGGGCCGGGGGCGCCCTCAGCCCCGCGCCGACCGGATCGCCTCCCACACCCGCATCGGCGTGGCGGGCATGTCGAGGCGGGCGCCCGGCGGCAGCGCGTCGAGGATCGCGTTCATGAGCGCGCAGGGCGCCGCCGTCGTCCCCGCCTCGCCGGTTCCCTTGGTGCCCAGCGGGTTGGTGCGGCAGGCGACCGGATGGTGCGCGACCGTGAGGAACGGGAGGTCGTCGGCCCGGGGCATGGCGTAGTCCATGAACGAGCCGGAGAGGAGCTGGCCGGAATCCGGGTCGTAGACCGTCGCCTCCATCAGCGCCTGGCCCAGCCCCTGCGCCACCCCGCCATGGATCTGGCCCTCGACGATCGTGTGGTCCAGCACGTGGCCGCAGTCGTCCACCGCGACATAGCCGACCACGCGCGTCACGCCGGTCTCGGGGTCGATCTCCACCTCGGCCACGTGGCAGCCGTTGGGGAAGGCGGACGCCGCCTTGCACACGGCCGTCGTGTCCATGCTCTCGGGGATGGTGCCCTGTTCGGCCAGTTCCCGGGCGCGGGCGGCGACCTCGCGCAGGGTCAGGCGCTGGCCGGCGGCCGGGCCGGTGAAGGCCCCGTCGGCATGGCGGACGTCGGCCTCGGCGGCCTGGAACAGCAGGGCCGCGACCCGCGCGCCCTTGGCGATCGTGGCCTTCGCCGCCTCGGCGATGGCGCCGCCCGTCATCATCGCCGAGCGGGAGCCGACGGCACCGATGCCGAGCACGTCGCGGGCGGTGTCGCCGAAGGTGACCGTCACGCTCTCGACCGGCACGCCGAGAAGGTCGGCCGCCACCGCCCGGAACACCGTCGCGTGGCCCTGGCCGGAGGGGCAGGCGCCGATCCGCACCTCGATCCGCCCGTCGCCGACGAAGGCGATCGCCGCCGGCTCCTCCGGCAGGGCGCCCGCGATCTCCAGATAGCCGCCGATGCCG
>JBIJED010000259.1:0-4976 GCA_044343785.1 Azospirillales bacterium
CACGCCGGGAAGGTGACCATCAACGCCGCCGTGGTCGCGCTCGACCTCGTGGAGGGCTGAATGCGCGCGGATGCCGTCCTGGCCTCTCTCGCGGACGCGACTCCCGGCGACCCGGCGCGCCGGGTGCTGATCGGCTGGAACTGGACCTTCGTGGAGGGACCGGCGGGCTGCGGCCTCGCCCACACGCCGTCGCGGAGCGTGCCCGGATGCGCGCCGCCGCCCGAGGCCGGCGACCTCGCCGGCCGCCCCCTCTCGGCGCTGGCGCGGCTCGCGGGCGACCCGAACCCCCTGGCCGCCGCGGTGGGCCTCGCCGCGATCAACGCCGCCCGGGCGAGGATCGATCTGGAGGGCGCGCCGCTGAACGGCCTCGACGTCTTCCGCACGATCGCCGACCGCACGGTCGTGTTCGGGCGCTTCCCCGATCTCGACCGGCGCCTGCCGGGCGCCCGGATCGTCGAGCGCGATCCGCGGCCGGGCGAGTTCGCCCTCGAGGACGCGCCCGCCGTCGTCGCCGACGCGGAGGCCGTCGTCCTCACCGCCCAGTCCCTTGTGAACGGGACCTTCGCCCGGGTCATGGCGATGGCCGCCGGCCGCCGCGTCGCCCTGGTCGGCCCGGGAACACCGCTCGACCCGCTGCTGCACGAAGCGGGCGTCGAGGTCGTCGCCGGGCTCGTCGTGACCGATCCGGACGAGGCCGCACGCCGCATCGGCGAGGGCGCGAACGTGCGCGGGCTGCGCACCTGCTCGCGGTCGCTGACGCTCGTCCGCCGATTCTGAGGACGGCCTAGCCGCCGCGCCCGACGCCGGAGGGCAGCGGCAGCGGCGGCGAAGGGGGAGCCTCGCGTTCGCCGCGGGCCGGCAGGGCGGGCGTCGGGATCGCGGTCGCCGGCCCCTCGACGGCGACCGGCGCCCCCTCGATCCGCGCCGCGGCCGCCGGGCCGCGGAGCCGGAACCCCGTGCGCGGGAGGCGTCCCTCGGCCCCGTCGAGCGGCGCGAAGACGAGGTCGAGGCCGCCTGTCGCGAGGTCGACGGTCCCGCGCCCGACGAACCGCTGCGGTGGCGAGACGAGCCCGATCGAGGGAAACGTCGCAAGCCCCCCGCCGATCGTGAACGCCCCCGACAGTCCGTCGAGCGGAAGCGGCGCGTCGAGGCCGAGGACGCCGACGCCGACGCGCCCGCCGGTGAGGACCAGTCGGCCCTCGCCCGCGACACGCGCCGAGGCCGGGACGCCGGCCACCGCCACCGGAAGCCGCCAGTCGACGACCCCGCGCAGGTCCCCCGACGCGGCGGGCCCGGCGCCGAGCGCGCGCAGGAGGCGCTCCGCGTCCACGCCGTTGAGACGGAGCGATCCGGACAGGGCGGCATCGCCGCCGCTGGCGTCGATCGCCACGCCGCCCGCGACCGAGCCGTCGAACAGGGCGGCGTCGGCCAGGTCCGCGGAAAGGACGGTGCCGGCACGCCGGACCGCGACGGCGGCGATGCCCAGTTCCACCTCGCCCCAGGTGACGCCGGCGAGCCGCAGGTCGAGCGCGACCGGGGCCGTCGTCCGGGCCAGCGCCAGCGCGGGCGCGACGAGCCGGTCGAACGGGACCCGCCCGGCGTCGAGCCGGCCTTCGAGGCCAGCGGGTCCCCAGCGGACCGATCCGGCGACGTCGCCGACGTCGAGCTGCCCGCGGATCCCGTCCAGCGCGACCCCCGCCGAATCGACCCGAAGCGTCGCCGTCAGTTCGGCGGCCCGCGCGGGGAGCAGGTCGGACGGCAGGCCCAGCACGGCGAGCGACTGCGCGAGCGCCGGAGCGGTCATGGCGAGCCGTCCGGTCGTCACCGCGCCCCGGGCGCCGACCGCGCGCTCACCCTCGAACCGGATCGCGTCACCGCCCCGCGTCGCCCGGACGCGGACGGGCCGCCGGCCGTCCGCCGCCACCGGCCCCGTCTCCACGAGGAGGGCAACCGCGCCGGCCGCTCCGAGACGGAGGTCGGCCGCGATGCCGTCGCCCTCCGTCCCGCGGAGGCTGCCGGCGAAGGCGAGGTCCGGAAGGCCCCTCCCCGCCACGAGGCGCCCGTCGACGACGTCGACCCGGCCCATCGACCGGACGTCGCCGTCGCGGACGGGTTCCTCGGCGAGGACGACGACGGCGCCGACGAGGCGGACGCCCGCGGACACGAAGCGACCGCGCAGGATCGTTTCGGGATGGGCGACGATCTCCACCCGCGCGGCGCGGATCTCCGCGACGCCGGGGACCGACAGGCGTACGTCCTGCGCGACGGCGCGCGGCGAGGGCAGGACGGCGAACCCCGTGCCGCCCCCGACGACGACCGAGACGCCCGCCGTCGCCGCCCAGGTTGCGAGCGCCGTGTCCGAGGAGGCCCGCGCGACGACGACGGACGCGGCCACGAGCCCGGCGATGCCGAGGGCGGCGACCGCCAGGACCGCGATCAGGAACCTGCGCATGGAGACCCGTCCGGATGGAAGGCGTGGGCGCCGCTGGCGTGCGCGGGCCCGATCCCCATATCACCGGGGGCAGGCGGGCGCAAACCCATGGACGGCGGCGGTTGTGTCGGGCCCGCCGTCCCCCTTATCCTCGTCCGAGACGGCGGGGAACGCCGCTGGACCGGGAGGGAGCGGGACATGGACGGTGTGGTTCGGACGGACGGGGCGCCGATCACGGTGCGGCCGCAGCCGGCGGTCGACCCGTTCGGGCGCATGATCACCTACCTGCGGGTCTCGGTGACCGACCGCTGCGACTTCCGCTGCGTCTACTGCATGGCGGAGGACATGACCTTCCTCCCCAAGCGCGACCTGCTGACGCTGGAGGAACTCGACCGGGTCTGCTCCACCTTCGTCGCGCTCGGCGTGCGCAAGCTGCGGCTGACCGGCGGCGAGCCGCTGGTCCGGCGCAACGTGATGTCGCTCGTCCGTTCGTTGTCGCGGCACCTGACGTCGGGTGCGCTGAAGGAACTGACGCTGACCACCAACGGGAGCCAGCTGGCGAAGCACGCGGCCGAACTGGCCGAATGCGGCGTGCGGCGGATCAACGTCTCGCTCGACACGCTGGACCCCGCCCGCTTCACCGAACTGACCCGTTGGGGCAAGCTCGACCACGTGCTCGACGGCATCGCGGCGGCGAAGGCGGCCGGCATCCACGTCAAGATCAACGCCGTGGCGCTGAAGGGCGTGAACGACGCGGCGTTCGACGACCTCATCCGCTGGTGCGGGACACACGGCCACGACCTCTGCCTGATCGAGGTCATGCCGATGGGCGACATCGACGGCGAGGGCGGCGCGCGGACCCGCGCCGACCAGTACCTGCCTCTCTCGCTGGTCCGCGCCGATCTCGCGCGCCGCTGGACGCTGGAGGACACGGACTATCGCACCGGCGGGCCGGCGCGTTACGTGAACGTTCGCGAGGCCGGGATCCGGCTCGGCTTCATCACCCCGCTCACCCACAATTTCTGCGAAAGCTGCAACCGCGTGCGCCTGACCTGCACGGGCCAGCTCTTCATGTGCCTCGGGCAGGAGGACGCGGCCGACCTCCGGGCGCCGATGCGGGCGAGCGCCGACGACGCGCCGCTGGTCGACGCGATCCGCGAGGCCATCGCCCGCAAGCCCAGGGGGCACGACTTCGTGATCGACCGGCGGCGCTCCGGTCCGGCCGTCCCGCGCCACATGAGCGTGACCGGCGGCTGACGCGTCCGGGTGACGGCGTCGATCGGCCTTCCGGATCGACCGGAACCGTGCTGTAGAGTGCGGCCATGTCCGATCGTCGCCCCCCCGGCCCCCTCCCCGCCTCGCTCCGGCTGCACGTCACCGCCGCCGCCACGCCGGAGGCCGCGGACGCGCACCGCGATCTCGTGCGCCGGTACGGCCAGGCCCCGATCGAGACGGCCGACGTGGTCGTGGCCCTCGGCGGCGACGGTTTCCTGATCGAGACCCTGCACGACACGCTGCACCGGCACGTCCCGGTCTTCGGGATGAACCGGGGATCGGTCGGCTTCCTTCTCAACGAATGGTCGCCCGAGGGGCTCGGCGAACGGCTCGCGCGGGCGCAGCGCGTGACGCTGAACCCGCTGCGGATGGTGGCGACGCTGGACAACGGGGACCGGGTGGAGGGGCTCGCCCTCAACGAGGTCGCGCTTCTGCGGGAGACGCGCCAGTCGGCCAAGCTCCGCATCCTCGTGGACGGCGTCGTCCGGCTGCCTGAGCTGATCTGCGACGGGGCCCTCGTCGCCACGCCCGCGGGGAGCACGGCCTACAACCTGTCCGCGCACGGCCCGATCGTCCCCCTGGGGGCCAACGTGCTGGCGCTCACCCCGATCAGCGCGTTCCGGCCGCGCCGCTGGCGGGGGGCGCTCGTGCCGCGGACGGCCGAGATCGTGTTCGAGGTGCTGGAGGCGGCGAAGCGGCCGGTCAGCGCCGTGGCCGACTTCACCGAGGTCCGCGACGCCGTGCGGGTGACCGTCCGCGAGGAGACCGCGATCTCGCTCGACCTCCTGTTCGACCCCGACCAGAACCTCGACGAACGGATCCTGAAGGAGCAATTCGCCAGCTGAAGCATCCGGCGGGGATCGGCGCATTCTGCCTAAACCGTTGGCATTTCAGCGTTCGGGCGCCTTCGGGATTGAAAGCGCCGGGCCAAGTATGCTTGATAAGAATGGCAGCCATTCGAACGGGCCGCCCACACGCGACACCGGATCAACCGGCGGGCGGGGAAACACGGGGAGACGCGATGTCCGGCCTCATTCTGGAGACGGAAGGGCTGACGAAGGAGTTCCGCGGCTTCGTCGCGGTCAGGAACGTCACGCTGAAGGTGCGGCGCGGGACCACCCACGCGCTGATCGGGCCGAACGGGGCCGGCAAGACGACCTGTTTCAACCTGTTGACGAAGTTCCTCCCGCCCTCGTCCGGCCGCATCGTCTACAACGGTCGCGACATCACACGCGAAAAACCGTCCAGCATCGCGCGGCTCGGGCTCGTC
>JBIJED010000009.1:0-16142 GCA_044343785.1 Azospirillales bacterium
GGCACAGCGACGGGATGTTCAGCGGGGCACGCCCGCGTGGGCCGCGCTCGAACGCGCGATGGTCCCGCCGTACGACCCGTCGAAGTTCCCGAACCGATGGTGGAAGCTGCGGCGCGACTTTCCTGTCCGCACCCTCATGGCCCACATCGGCAAGGACACCTACTCCCATATCCACTACGACGGTGATCAGGCCCGCGCCATCAGCGTGCGCGAGGCGGCAAGGCTCCAGTCGTTCCCGGACGGCTTCGTGTTCGAAGGTACGATGAACCCTGCGTTCCGTCAGATCGGCAACGCGGTCCCGCCGCTGATGGCGACGGCGCTCGCCGATGTGATGCTCGACGCACTGACGTCGGCCGCCGGAGCGCTCGTCACCAAGCGGACGCGAGGACCGCAGGATCGCGAACAGGTCGGCGATTAGGCTCCGGCGTCGTCCTCGTCGAGGACAAGTTGGATCGCTCCGTCCTCCCACGCGATCGTATCGATGGGGATGGTGAACGAGTCGGCCTTGATCCCGCCGAACAGAGCACCATCGTGGGCTGCAAGGAGCCGTCGGGCGACATCACGAATGTCAGTGGAGACACGTAGCATTCCGCCATCGTCGGTCAGGTCATGAACCCTGTAGATGACATAAGGGTCGGCGCAGCCGGCCGCTTCCCTCACCTCGGCCAGAGAGATGTGGAAGCCACCGCTGAATGGGCCGCTTGTCGATTTCACTTCGATGTACGTCGTCCTCCCATCATGCCGCCGGATGAAGTCGAAGGGGCTCAGGGCGTTCGTCGCCGACGCCCACTCATGCGCGCCTTCCTGGCCTGCGAGCCACCTGTCCACGAGGTCCTCGCCCAGTTCGCCGTTCCGGTCGGCCGAGGCCTTCGCCTTCGCCAGTTCCGCCCTGGTCACCGGTCGCGTTCGTCTGCGGAGGATGTCCGCTCCCGTCGCACCTCCCTGCGCCACGTCCTCGAGCGCAAGAGCGACCAAGGGGTCCGACGTGAAGCCGAAGAGGGGGTGTCCATTCGGGACGCTGGCGGCGTTCAGCGCCGATGCCAGGGCGGCCATCGGTAGCTCGACCATGCTGGTTCGCGAGGACGTTCCGACGAGCGGCAACAGCGCAGCATGAAGAGCTGCATCCTCGGGGATTCCGGCTCCGATAAGGCCGAGGCCGACGGCGTGCGGCGCGACAGTACCTTCGAAACCGATGACGGCGAGGTCCCCTGCCCGAAGCCTGTCGAACCGTCCCGGCTCGCCCGGTGGATCGTGAACGAACTCCCCGTTCAGGCGCCAGTTCTTGTACGCTCGGCCCTTGACGATCTTCCGCTTCAAACGATGGAGACCTGCACCGGTAGGGCCACAAATGGTCAAGGTCAGGCTGATCTCGCCGTCGGGTTGCGCATCCGCGATGGTCCCCAGGTTGGGATAGAACCGCCCGGTCAGAACGTCGGCGTTCAGATTGATGGACTTCTGATTGCCGGCTTCGACGACACGATACAGCCGCTCGAAGAAGGTGAGGTCCGACGCCGAGAGGCGCTTGAGTGCCAGGAAGTCGTACATTGCAACCCCTGCGTGATCTTTTCTCCGCACAGGACGCCACTCGTATCCTTCGCCGTCAAGTCGCCAGGACCGTCGGATCGCGGGGGGGCTTCCCATCACCAAGGTAAAGGACTATCATCCTATATCGCAATGGTGCGGAGGAGCCGAGGGCATGATGGGATCAAGCGGGGGAATTGGTTGCAAGCGTTGCGGCGGACCTATGAACCTATTGATCGGATTGGATTCTGCCGTCAGCCGAGGATGCGGACCCGTCGCGAGGCGGTTGCGAACCGGTCGCGAGGCCGTTGCGTATCCGATGCGAACGGGCGACGGGCGCCCCTCGCTCTTGCACCCGCGCCGGCCCTCCCCTAAGGTCCCCGCGCTTTTCGAGCGGCGGACGAACCCATGCGCAAAGACATCAAGAAGATCGTGCTCGCCTATTCCGGCGGCCTCGACACCTCGGTCATCCTGAAGTGGCTGCAGGAGAACTACGGCTGCGAGGTGGTGACCTTCACCGCCGACCTCGGGCAGGGCGAGGAGCTGGAGCCGGCGCGCAAGAAGGCCGAGATGTTCGGCATCGAGCAGATCTACATCGACGATCTGCGCGAGGAGTTCGTGCGCGACTTCGTGTTCCCGATGTTCCGGGCGAACGCGCTCTACGAGGGGGTCTACCTGCTCGGCACCTCGATCGCCCGGCCGCTGATCGCCAAGCGCCAGATCGAGATCGTGAACGAGACCGGTGCCGACGCCGTGGCCCACGGCGCCACCGGCAAGGGCAACGACCAGGTCCGGTTCGAGCTGACCTACTACGCGCTGAAGCCCGACATCAAGGTCGTGGCGCCCTGGCGCCTGTGGGACCTCACGAGCCGCACGCGCCTGCTCGACTACGCCGAGAAGAACCAGATCCCGATCGCGAAGGGCAAGGAGGGCGAGCCGCCCTATTCGACCGACGCGAACCTCCTGCACATCAGCTACGAGGGCAAGCTGCTCGAGGATCCGTGGATCGAGCCGCCGGCGGACATCTACACCCGCTCGGTCGACCCGGTGACGGCCCCCGACGCGCCCACCTACGTCGAGATCGAGTTCGAGAAGGGGAACCCGGTCGCCGTCGACGGCGTGCGCATGAGCCCGGCGACGCTGCTGACCAAGCTGAACGAGCTGGGCGGCAGGAACGGCGTCGGCCGGATCGACCTCGTCGAGAACCGGTTCGTCGGCATGAAGAGCCGCGGCATCTACGAGACGCCGGGCGGCACCGTGCTCTACCACGCCCACCGGGCGATGGAATCGATCACGCTGGACCGCGAGGCGGCGCACCTGAAGGACGGGATCGCGGCCAAGTACGCGGAACTCGTCTACAACGGCTTCTGGTTCTCGCCCGAGCGCGAGGCCCTTCAGGCGCTGGTCGACAAGACGCAGGAGCGCGTGTCGGGTGTCGTGCGCATGAAGCTCTGGAAGGGCAACGTCATCACCGCCGGCCGCAAGAGCCCGAACAGCCTCTACCGCCTCGACTACGTGACGTTCGAGGAGGATTCGGTCTACGACCAGAAGGACGCGCACGGCTTCATCCGCCTGAACGCGCTGCGCCTGCGCCTGGGCGCCATGGCCCGCGGCGTGAAGTGATGGAGGGCCGCCGGCCGGCCCTGCGCGGGCCGGCGGACCTGATCGCCGCCGGCCTCGCCCCGCCCGCCGACCTCGCGGTGCTGGAGCGGGTGGCGGCGCGCTTCGCCGTCGCCGTCACCCCCGCGATGGCCGACCTGATCGACCCGGCCGACCCCGCCGACCCGATCGCCCGCCAGTTCGTGCCCGACGGGCGGGAACTGACGGAGGATCCGGCGGAGCTGGCCGATCCCATCGGCGACGCCCCCCACACGCCCGTCCGCGGCGTCGTCCACCGCTATCCGGACCGGGTGCTGCTGAAGCCCGTATCGGTCTGCCCGGTCTACTGCCGCTTCTGCTTCCGGCGCGAGACGGTGGGCCCGGATGGCGACGGAACGCTGACCGAGGCCGAGATGGACGCCGCCGCGGCCTACGTCGCCGGCCGGCCCGAGGTGTGGGAGGTGATCCTGTCGGGCGGCGACCCGCTGGCGCTCTCGCCCCGCCGGATCGCCGGGATCGTGGCCCGGCTCGACGCGATCCCCCACGTCGGCATCCTTCGCGTCCATACCCGGGTGCCGGTGGTGGACCCCGCGCGGATCGACGCGGCCATGGTCGGGGCGCTGCGGGCCGCGGACAAGCCCACCTGGATCATGGTCCACGTCAACCATGCGCGCGAACTGGAGGGCGGCGGGGCGGCGGCGCTGGCGCGCCTCGCCGACGCGGGCTTCCCGCTCCTGTCCCAGTCGGTGCTGCTGAAGGGCGTCAACGACGATCCGGCGACGCTGACGGCGCTGTTCCGGGCGCTGGTGCGCAACCGGGTGAAGCCCCACTACCTCCACCACGGCGACCTCGCCCGCGGCACCGGCCATTTCCGCACCCCGCTGGCGGCGGGCCGTGACCTCGTCGAGGGCCTGCGCGGGCGGATGTCGGGCCTGTGCCAGCCCACCTACGTGCTCGACGTTCCCGGCGGGCACGGCAAGGTGCCGGCGACCGGCGCCTGGATCGAGCCGGACGGGCCGGGAACGTGGACGGTGCGCGACCCCGCCGGTCGCCGCCACCGTTACGAGGACCGCTGACCCCCTCAGCCGGGCGGGATCGCGGGCACGCCGAACAGCCACCCGTGGAACTGGACGAGGGCGAGGGTGAGCGCGAACGCCGCCCCGATCCGCACCGGCCCGATCTCCCGCAGGTCGAGGCGCTGGCGACCCTGGAGGATGGCGGCGAAGGGGACGTTGGAGGTGACGGCCGCGAAGGCGTCCCACCGCGCCCCCTCCCGCGCCGCGATCTTGCGTTCGAGCAGCACGCTGCCGAGGCCGCCGAGGAGCGCGAACGTCCCGAAGAAGAGGACCGAGGCGAGATCGCCGTTGGCCAGAAGGTGCGACAGCGCCCAGGCCGTGACCGACCACAGCAGCGGGTTCCGCGTGATCCGCAGCACGCCGCGCGCATTCTCCGGCAGGAGCGACGCCCCCTGTCCCACGCTCGTCGGGTTGCGGGTCGTGTAGGCCGCCACGAACAGGATCAGTGCGAAGGGCAGGACGACGGCGGGCACCCAGCGCAGGATCCCCGCCGCCCACAGATGCACGACGGGTGCCGCCGCCCAGGCGAGGCAGAGCCAGACGAGTGCCGCGACCGACACGAGGGAATAGACGCCCATGTAGGCGCCCTCGCCGGTCCGCGCCACGATCCGCGCGCGGTTCCCCGGCGCGGAGGGGACGAAGTGGGTGAGGAGGAGCAGCGCGCCCGCCAGCGCCACCTCGACGACCGATCCGATCATGACGCATCCCCGTCCGTCGCCGGTCGCGATCCCGTCCGGCCGACGTGGCCGCGCGGGTCACCCCGGATCGCTTCAGAACCGCTTCAGGAACCGGTACTCGACCGAGTGGCTCCGGTCGTTCAGCACCCGGATCTCCGGCTGGCGGACGAAGCCCACGCGCTCGTAGAGCCGGTGGGCGTCGACGAAGCGGCAGTCGCTCCACGCCTCGAGGAAGCGGCCGCCGCGCTCGCGTGCGACCGCCTCGGCCAGTGCGCAGAAGCGGTGGCCGAGGCCCTGTCGGCGCGCAGCCTTCGCGACGTAGAGGCGGTGGATTTCCCAGCCCGGCCCCAGCGTGAGCGAGGCCGCCGCGGGGGCGACGCCGCAGGTCGCGTGGACGGTGCCGTCCGCCCCGGCGGCCACCCAGACGGAGCCGCCGGCACGGGCGTGGCTCTCCGCCGGGCGGAGCAGGTCCGGCATCTCGCCTTCGATGTCGAGGACGCAGCCGTGATATTCGGCGAAGACCGCGCCCACGACCGCGGCGATGCCCGGACCGTCGGCATCGGCCGCGTCGCGCACGTAGACGGACGTCACGGACGCGGTCACTCCGGCAGGGGAACGCCCGCCCGGCGCAGGCCGGTCGGGTCGATGATGCGGTCGAGTTCGTCGAGGTTGGCGAGCGCCTGGGGCCGCCGGCCCTCCTCGACCTCGTGGATCATGCCGATCATCCGGCGGACGAGCGGCGTCTCCAGCCCGTGGCCCGAGGCGACGTCGTTGATCGCGCCGATGTGGGCGTCCACCTCCGTCCGTCGGCCGGCCTGGAGGTCGGCGAAGATCTCGCTGTGGGTGCGGCCGGACATGGCATAGTGATAGGCCATCCGCGCCACCGACTTCACGAGATCCGGCATTTCCACGTCGGGCGCGAAGGCGGCCGGGTCGAAGCCGTTGAAGCCGACGACGTCCACGCGTTCCAGCCGCGCCGTCGTCATCACCTCGATCCCCAGCGCGAGGAAGAGGCGCTGGAACTCCGGCCGGATCAGGCAGCCGGCGACGGGATCGGTCGTCAGCGCCGTCGCGTAGAGCAGCGAGAGCCAGCCGAGCTTGCCCCAGAGATAGCCCCAGATGTTCTCGGTGACCGTCGTGTCCGGCTCGAACGCCCGCAGGATCTCGGCCATCTCCTCGATCCGCGGCGTCACGCTGCCGTCCAGTTCCCCGACCGTGAGCAGGCCGCGGCCGGCCAGAACCACCTCGCCCGGGCCCTGGAAGCTGGCCGAGAAGTTGAGGCAGGCGCCGATCGTCCGCTGCTGGCCGACGAGCTGCGCGATGAGGTTCTCGTTCAGGCCGTTCTGCGCCGACAGGACGTAGCCGTCCTCGTGCAGGTGGCGGTAGAGCTGCCGCACCGCCTCGGCCGTCTGGTGCGCCTTCACGCACAGGATGATCCGCCGGAAGATGCCCTTCACCTCCCTGGGCCGGTGGATCGGGGCATGGACCCGGAAGTCCGCCACGGGCCCGCCGACGTGCAGCCCGTCGATGCGGACCTTGTCCACGTGGGCGTCGGCGGCGTCCACGAAGATGACCTCGTGGCCCGCCTTCTTCAGATGCGCGCCGATGGTGCCGCCGATGGCCCCCGCGCCCCAGACGACGATGGGATCGCTCATGCGCTGTCGCTCCCGCGCCGACGCCGAGGGTGGCGACGGCCCATATCCAACCCTACCTCCGATGGCATCCCGAATAAACCATCCGGGCGGTCAGGATGCGGACTTCTTCAGCTCCACGATCGGGCGGCTGAACTGCAGTTCGACGTCCCAGGGGAAGAAGATCCAGGTGTCCTGACTCACCTCGGTGATGAATGTGTCGACGAGGGGGCGGCCCGCGGGCTTGGCGTAGATCGTCGCGAAGTGCGCCTTCGGCACCCGCTTGCGCAGCAGGTCGAACGTCTTGCCCGTGTCGACCAGATCGTCGATCACCAGCCAGCCCTCGCCGTCGCCCGGATCCACGATGTCCTTCAGGATGCGGGCGGATCGCTGGTCCTGGTGGTCGTAGCTGGCCACGCAGGCGGTGTCGATCAGGCGGATCTCCAGCTCTCGCGCGATGATCGCCGCCGGGACGAGTCCGCCCCGGGTCACGGCCACGAGGCCCTTCCAGGGGCCACGCTCGGACAGGCGCCATGCGAGCGCCTTGGCGTGGCGGTGGAGTTCCTCCCACGAGACGGGGAAGTGCTTGTACGTGTTGCCAGCCTCGGCCACGGCCGTCTCCCTCGCGACGATGTGGCGAGGACAGATAGCGCAAGACGTCCCTTCGGGGTAGCGGGTCGGGACCGCCCGCGGGACGCGACGCACGGTATCGCATCCGGAGATTGAGTTTGTTGGACGCTCGGCGCGCCGGGGACTATCCTCGCAACCGTCCGATCCCTGTGTCCGGTTCCGTTCATGCCGTCGTTTCCCCGCCTCCGCTCCGCCCTGTGGCAGTTCCCCGTCCTTTTCCTGCTCGCCGCCGGACCGGCGGTCGGCCAGACGGTCGACGGGGCCGCGCCCGCGGCGGCGGAGGTCGTCGACTCGGCCCGGCTCCGGGCGCTCCACGACCGGGTCGTCGCCGAACTCGACAGGCTGACCGCCGGGCAGGACGCCGGTGGGACGCTGGCGGTGCTGGCGCGGGTCGTCGGCGGGGCGGACTGGATCGCGATCGCGCTGCTGGCGTCGCTGGGCGGCGGGCTCCTCGCCGGCTACGGGCGGGTCCGGCGGCTGGCCGGGCGCGCCCGCAAGGACGCGGAGAAGTCGGCCGAGTGGGCGGCGCAGTCCTGGCTGCGGAGCTATGGCCCGGACGAGATCGAGCGGGTCCTCGCGCTGCGCACGGGCAAGGAGATCGAGCGCATCCGCTGGCACGTCGAGGAGGCCCTGGAGCGGCTGCGCCGGCAGGAGGAGACGATCGGCCGCCGCGTCGAGGCCGAACGCCTGTCGGAGGGGGAGGGGCGGGCGGTGACGGCGCTCCTCTCCGCCCGCGCGACGCCCCGGGCCGCGCCCGCCGCCGATGGCGGGACGTTCGAGACGCTGCGCGCGGGTGCGGCGCGGGCGGCGGCGGTCGAGGCGTCGGCCCGGCCGGTCGGCGACTGGCTCGTGATCGGCGCCGACGCGGTCGCGGGCGGGCGGCCGGCCGTCGCGGTCGAGGCGCTGGGGCGGGCGCTCCGTTGTCCTGGCGGATCGGCGCTCGACTACGCCCGCGCGACCGCCGGCCTCGGCCATGCGCACGTCGCGGCGGCCCGGGGGGAGGAGGCGGCCCGCGCCTTCGAACGCGCCGAGGCCCACGTCCGCGACCTCGCCGGGGAGGAGGAGCGGTCGGTCGGGGCGGCGAGCCTGTTCAACGGCGCCGACGCGCTCCGCCGGCTCGGCCGGACGGTCGAGGCGGCGCGGGTGCTCGACGCCCTCGTCGACCGGTTCGTCGACGACGGATCGCCGTCCATCCGGGCGCTCGTCGCCGACGCCATGATCGGCCGCGCCGTCGTCGTGGCTGAGACGGAGGGCCCGGCGGCGGCGATCGCGCACTACGACGGCGTCGTCCGCCGGTTCGGCGACGATCCGGCCTTCGCGGACGGCGTCGCCGAGGCGCTGGTGAACAAGGGCATCGACCTCGCGGAGGCGCAGGGGCCCGCGGCGGCGATGGCGGTCTACGAGGACGTGGTGCGCCGGTTCGGGGATGCCCTCGCCCCCACCCTGCACGAGCACGTGGTGCGGGCGCTGCTGAACAAGGGCGTGGCCGTGGCGGACGTCGAGGGGCCGGCGGCGGCCCTCGCCATCTTCGACGAGGTGATCCGGCGCTGCGGCGACGGCGACGCGCCCGGCCCGCGGGAGATCCTGGCACGCGCGCTCGTGAACCGGGGCCTGATGGTGGCGCTGGTCGACGGGGCGGCCGCGGCGGCGGCGGTCTACGACGACGTGATCGCCCGGTTCGGCGACGACCTCGCGGCGCCGATCCGCGAGCAGGTCGCCAACGCCTTCGTCAACAAGGGCGTGATGATGGCCCGCCTGCTCGGCCCCGCGGCGGCCGTCGCGGTGTGCGACGAGATGATCCGTCGCTTCGGCCGCGACCCCGATCCCGCCCTGCGCGAGCAGGTCGCCAAGACCCTGTTCAACAAGGCGGCCAACGTCGCCCGGGTGGACGGCCCCGCGGCGGCGGCGATCCTCTACGAGGAGCTGATCTTCCGCTTCGGGGGCGACGCGTCGGTGCGGATGCAGGAGATCGTGGTCGCCGCCCGCGGGGCGCGCGACCATCTGCGCGGCGCCCACGGCACCTTCGCCGCGGCCTGACGGCGTCCCGCCAGCCGCGTCCCACCCCCGGCGTCCCGCCCGCCCGCGTCCCTCCCGCCGCGTCCCGCCCGCCGCGCCCCGCCCGCCGCGCCCCGCCCGCCGCGCCCCACCGGCACAGGGTTGCGGTGGCCGCCGCTTGGCCGTATGCACCGGGCCGGCGCGGACCGCCCGGCGTGGCGGGGTCGCCGCGCCCGTCCCGCAGACCGGAGGCCCCCTTGCTCCACAGCCCTCTCGCCCGCCGCGGCATGGTGACGGCGCCGCACCACCTCGCCTCCGAAGCCGGGATCCGGGTCCTGCGCGAGGGTGGCAACGCGGTCGAGGCGATGGTGGCCATGGCCGCCGCCATCGCCGTCGTCTATCCCCACATGACCGCGATCGGCGGCGACGGCTTCTGGCTGATCGCCCCGCCCGGGGGCGACCCGGTCGCCATCGACGCCTGCGGCCGGTCGGGGGCCGCGGTCGGCGCCGACCTCTACCGGGGGCATGCCGCCATCCCGACGCGCGGGCCGCTCGCGGCCAACACGGTCGCCGGCACGGTGAGCGGGTGGGGCGCGGCGCTGGAGGTCGCGCGGGCACTCGGCGGTCGCCTTCCGCTCGATCGCCTGCTGGAGGACGCCGTCCACCATGCCGAGGCGGGCGTGCCGGCGACCGGCAGCCAGTCCCGTTTCGCCGCGGGGAAGATGGCCGAACTGAAGGACGTCCCCGGCTTCGCCGACGTCCACCTTCCCGACGGGCGCCCGCCGACACCGGGCCAGACGGTGCGCCAGCCCGCACTCGGCGCGACGCTGCGCCGGATCGCGGCCGAGGGGCCGGACGGGTTCTATCGCGGCGCGCTCGCCCGGACCATCGCGGCCGACCTCGCCCGCGCGGGCTCGCCCGTCACGGCCGACGACCTCGCGCGGCACCGGGCCGAGCGGGTCGATCCGCTCGCCGTCGATCTCTCCGTCGGCCGGGTGTGGAACCTGCCGCCGCCGACCCAGGGGCTCGCCTCGCTGATCATCCTCGGCGTCTTCGACCGGCTGGGCGTGGCGGAGGCCGACGGGTTCCCGCACGTCCACGGCCTCGTCGAGGCGACGAAGCGCGCCTTCCGCATCCGCGACCGGCACGTGACCTGCCCCTCGCGCCTCAAGGTCGACCCGCGCGACTTCCTGACCGGGGAGGCGCTGGGCGGGATGGCCGCGGACGTCGACATGCACGTGGCGATGGCATGGCCGCCCGCCGGCGGCCATTCGGACACGATCTGGATGGGGGCGATCGACGGGGACGGCTGCGCCGTCAGCTTCATCCAGAGCATCTACTGGGAGTTCGGCTCGGGCGTCGTGCTCCGCGACAGCGGCATCCTCTGGCAGAACCGCGGCGCGTCGTTCCATCTCGACCCGGCCGCCGTCAACGCCGTCGGCCCCGGCCTCAAGCCCTTCCACACGCTCAACCCCGCGCTGGCCCGCCTCGCGGACGGGCGCACCATGGTCTACGGAACCATGGGCGGGGAGGGGCAGCCCCAGACCCAGGCCGCCGTCTTCACCCGCCACGTCCTGTTCGGGCAGGCGCTTCAGGCGGCGGTCACCGCGCCGCGCTGGCTCCTCGGCCGCACCTGGGGTGCCGAGAGCACCACCCTCAAGCTGGAGGACCGCTTCGACGCCGGCCTGATCGGCGCGCTGAAGGCCGCCGGCCACGTGGTGGAGACGGTTCCCGCCTTCTCCGACCTGATGGGGCACGCGGGCGCCATCGTCCGTCGGCCGGACGGCACGCTCGAGGGGGCCGCCGATCCGCGCTCGAACGGGGCGGTCGGTGCGTGGTGAGGGGACGGCCCCCGACGACGCGCTGCGCCGCACCGTCCGGATCGTCGCGATCCTGAACCTCGCCTGGTTCGGGGTGGAGGCGGCGGTGGCCGCGGCCATCGGGTCGGTGTCGCTGTTCGCGGATTCGGTCGACTTCCTGGAGGATGCGGCGGTCAACCTCCTGATCCTCGCGGCCCTCGGCTGGAGCCTGCGCGCCCGGTCGACCGCGGGCCTCGCGATGGCGGGGATCCTGCTCGTGCCCGGTCTCGCCACGCTCTGGACGGCGTGGGAGACGTTCGGCAGTCCCGTGGCCCCGGACGCGGTCCTGCTCACGCTGGCCGGGACCGGCGCGCTCCTCGTCAACGGAACGTGCGCGCTCATGCTGGCCAGGGTGCGGGGGCACGGGGGCAGCCTGTCGCACGCGGCCTTCCTGTCGGCCCGCAACGACGTGCTGGCCAACGTCGCCATCATCGCCGCCGGCCTCGCCACGGCCGCGACGCTGTCGCCCTGGCCCGACCTCGTCGTCGGGCTCGGCATCCTCGCGATGAACCTGGACGCGGCGAAGGAGGTCTACGAGGCGGCGACGGACGAGCGCCGTGCGCTCGACGACGACGACTGACGCCGGCCGCCGTCGCTCAGTGCCCGTGGCCGCCGACCTTCGCCGTCTCCGACAGGACGTACCGGCGGCTGCAATAGGGGCAGTCGACCCGCCCCTCCTGGCCCACCGTCAGATAGACGAGCGGATGGCCGAGCGCGCCGCCGCCGCCGTCGCACCCGACGCGGGTCGTCTCGACGACGATGGTTTCCGGTGCCTGCGCCATCGGTCCGCTCCACGAAGTCACGGGGGCTTCGATTGACCCCGTCCGCGCGCGGATGATACCCATCCGGGCCGGGGGCGCAACGATGTCGGCGACGCCGATCGGCCGCCCCGGCCCCCCTTCCGTCGACCGGACCCGCGCCGATGCCCGCCAGCGACACGCCCCCCGTCCACGCCGTCGAGGTCGCCGGCCTGACCAAGGTCTACGCGGCGTCCGGAAAGGCCCCCGCGAAGGAGGCGCTGAAGGGAATCGATCTGACGATCCCGCGCGGCAGCCTCTTCGGCCTCCTCGGTCCGAACGGCGCGGGCAAGTCGACCCTCATCAACATCCTCGCCCGCCTCGTCGTGAAGACGTCCGGCACGGCGCGCATCTGGGGCTTCGACGTCGACGCCGAGCCGCGCGCCGCCGCCACCGCGATCGGCGTGGTGCCGCAGGAACTCAACCTCGACCCCTTCTTCACGCCCCGCGAACTCCTCGACCTCCAGGGCGGTCTCTACGGCGTGCCCCGCCGCCAGCGCCGGACGATGGAACTGCTGGCCGCGGTGGGCCTCGCCGACAAGGCGGACGCGTACGCCCGTACGCTTTCCGGCGGCATGCGACGCCGGCTGATGGTCGCGAAGGCCATGGTCCACACGCCGCCGGTCCTCGTGCTCGATGAGCCGACGGCCGGCGTGGACGTGGAACTGCGCCAGTCGCTGTGGACGTACGTGCGGGAACTGAACCGCGCCGGGACGACCGTCCTCCTCACCACCCACTATCTGGAGGAGGCGCAGGAACTCTGCGACACGATCGCGATCATCAACCACGGCCGTCTGGTGGCGAACGAGCCGACGCGCACGCTCCTGCGGCGGCTGGACAGCAAGAGCGTGTCGATCCAGACCGACGCCGACCTCGCGGCGGTGCCCGAGGCGCTCCGCCCGTTCGACGCGGAGCTGGCCGAGCCGCGCCGCCTCGTGCTGCGCTACCAGCCGAGCCGGCAGCCGATCGGCGCGATCCTGACCGCGGTGCAGGCGGCGGGGATCGGGGTGATCGACCTGTCGACCGAGGAGGCGGATCTCGAGGACATCTTCCTCCAGCTGACCCGCGCGCCGGAGCCCGCCCGTGGCGCGGCATGACCGGGGACGCCTCCGCCTTTCCACCGCTGTCGCGGCGCTCCTCCTCGTCCTCGCCGCCTGCGCGCCGACGTTCCAGCCGATGGGACCGCCGGTCTCCGTCGCCAGCCTGACCGAGGACGCGATCGTCGCGTCGGACGGCGTGGCGCTGCCGCTGCGCCGCTGGATGCCCGACGGTCCGCCGCGCGCCGTGATCCTGGCGCTGCACGGGTTCAACGACTATTCGATCGCCTTCGACGCCCCCGGCCGCTGGTTCGCCGCCCGCGGCATCGCGGTCTACGCCTATGACCAGCGCGGGTTCGGCCGGGCGCCGCGGCCCGGCATCTGGGCCGGCGCCGACACGATGGTGGCGGATTTCGAGGCCGCCGCCGCCGGGGTCCGGGCCCGCCACCGGGGCGTTCCCTTCTACGTGCTGGGCGAGAGCATGGGCGGTGCGGTGATCATGTCGGCGCTCGCCGGGACGCCCGGGCCGGCCCCGCCCCCGCCGGGCCTGCAGACGGCGGGGGCGGTCACGCCGCTGTCCGGCCGGGCGGGGGCGGACGGCGTCGCGGTCGACGGCGTGATCCTCTCCGCGCCGGCCGTCTGGGCGACCGGGACGATGCCCTTGCTGCACCGCGCCGCCCTGTGGGTGACGCGGAACACCGTCCCCTGGCTGGCGCTGACCGCCCCGCGGGAGCTGAACATCTGGCCGTCCGACAACGTCGAGATGCTGCGGGCGCTCGGCCGCGATCCGCTGGTGATCAAGGCCACGCGGGTCGACGCCGTGGCCGGGCTCACGGAGCTGATGAACCGGGCGTTCGACGCGGCCGCCCGCCTCGACGGCCCACCGACGCTGGTCATGTACGGGCTGAACGAGCAGGTGATCCCCAAGCGGCCGATCGCCGATGCCCTGTCCCGGCTGCCGCGGGCGGCGAACCGCGTCGCGGTGTACGACACCGGCTGGCACATGCTGCTGCGCGACCTGAACGCGGAGCGGGTGCTGGTCGACGTCGCGGCCTGGATCGACGATCCGGCGGCACCCCTGCCGAGCGGGGCGGACGCGCGCGGCTGGCCCGGGTCCTGACACCCGGCTGAACGACCGTGCCCGGGGGGCTTTTCCGAGCGTTCCGTCGCGGGAGCGGCGCCGTCGCCCGCCGCCTGTGATCGCCGCCTTCCGGCGCCCGTCGGGCGGCGCTATGGTCCGGCACCGCGCCACGGGACGCACCCATGACCACCGCCGACGACGACGAGGACGAGGCCCCGGCCCTTCCGGCCGGGACCCGGAACTACATGACGCCCGCCGGGCACGCGCGGATGCGCGAAGAGCTGCGCCGCCTGCTCCGGGAGGAGCGGCCCAAGGTGGTGGAGATCGTCTCCTGGGCCGCCGGCAACGGCGACCGGTCGGAGAACGGCGACTATCTCTACGGCAAGAAGCGCCTGCGCGAGATCGACCGCCGCGCGCGCTTCCTGACCAAGCGGCTGGAGAGCGCCGAAGTGGTGGACCCGACGCGCCAGACCCGGCGCGACCGGGTCTTCTTCGGCGCGACGGTCACCTACGCGAACGGCCGCGACGAGGAGGTGACGGTGGCGCTCGTCGGGATCGACGAGGCGGACCTCGAGGCCGGCCGCATCAGCTGGATCTCCCCCGTCGCCCGGGCGCTGCTGAAGGCGCAGGTCGGCGATCTGGTCACGGTGCGGACGCCCGCCGGGCCGGAGGAACTGGAGGTGCTCGCGATCGGCTACCCGCCCGGCTGATCTCAGCCGACCGCGAGGAGGATCAGGACGACCGCCACCACCATCGATCCGATCACCAGCACGGTGGGGGAGACCGCGCGCGCCGGGCCGTGAGGCGGATCGCCCGGCGAGGACGCGGCGATCGGCTCCCCGTGCGCGGCCACGGGGACCGCGTTCGCGGGGTCCGGCCAGGGAAGGACGCCGACGCGCGCGCCCGACGCCGCCGTCCCCTCCGCCCCGCGCGGCGTCGACCGGTCCTGCGCGATCGGTCCCCGGGCCACGAGGAGACGCGGGTCGATCCCGACGGCGACGCCGGCGTCCTCCAGCCGGTCGATCAGGTCGGCGAGGTCGAGGTCCGACAGGCAGTCGAGCGGAACCGCCGCGGCGAGATCGGCGGGTTCCAGCCGCCCCGTCGGACGGCCGAGGGCGAGGAGGCGTTCGACGACGGCGGTCTCGACGGGCATGGGTCTCTCCTCCGGCGGCGGGCGGACGGGAGTCGGCCAGGACACAACGGGGCGGTGCCGGCGGGGTTCACGGGGCTGCGACCCGACGAAAGACCGCTTGCGCGGCGCCGCGTTTCGGCTAGGGTGTTGGCCCGGCTTGGACCCGTAGCTCAGCTGGATAGAGCGTTGCCCTCCGAAGGCAAAGGTCGTACGTTCGAATCGTATCGGGTCCGCCACCCACTTCGCTGGGTCGGCACAAGTCGGGCATAGGGCCGGGACATGGTCCCGTGCTTCCGCCGCCCCGGGGCACAGTGCGGCGATCACTCCCCCGACGGTTCATCGCGCGGACCGCGTCGTTGGGTTCGCGCCGGCCACGGACGTCGCGGCGGTCGCGTTCAGGTCCGGCGCGCGTCGAGGATCCGGCGCATGCGTTCCAGCGTGTCCAGGCTGCCGGCCACCTCGGTCAGGGGCACGAGGCGCCCGAGCGCCGCGAGTTCCGGCGCCGTCGCGGCGATGGCCGCCGCCCGCGCCGCGTGGCCCCGTGGCGTGAGGGTCACCCGCTTCGACCGCCGATCCGCCTCGTCGGGCGTGATGCGGACGTGGCTCGCCCTTTCGAGGTGGCCGAGGGTGTTGGTGATCGCCCCCTTGGTCACCTGCATCGCGCGGGCGATGGCGAGCGGCGTCTGCCCGTCGCCGACGCGTGCCAGATGGTTGAGGACGCCGAACTGCGAGGCGGTCATCCCCTCCGGCAGGACGCTTTCGAGCAGCCGCCCCGACAGCTGGGCGAGGATCGCCACCTCGGTGAACCAGCGGAACAGGGTCGTGACCGCCGTTCCGTCGTCCTCTCGCGTCATGCCGTCCTGATCCGTGACCCGGCGGGCCACCGAGGGGCGCCCTTCACCGGCGCACCATAGCCCAGCCGGGCGAACATCTGCAGCGTCTCCGCGTCCCCGACGTCGAGCGCCGCCCGCATCCCGGCGAAATGCGGCGCCATCTCGGGAAACTCCTGCAGGGCCTGGCTGAACGGCTGCATCGCCACCCCGGCCGCCGTCGCCGCCAGGTTGAGCCGCACGTAGTCCCGCCCCGCCGCGACCTGGTCCGCCCGGC
>JBIJED010000260.1:0-4962 GCA_044343785.1 Azospirillales bacterium
ATCGTGTTGACCTTCAGCAGCGCGAAATAGCGCTCGCCGTCCTTCGGCGCCCGGATCTGGCCCTCGACCGTGTCGCCCGTCCGCAGGCTGAAGCGCCGCACCTGGCTGGGACTGACGTAGATGTCGTCCGGACCGGGAAGGTAGTTCGACTCCGGCGACCGCAGGAACCCGAAGCCGTCCGACAGGATCTCGAGCACGCCGTCGCCGTAGATCGGGACGTCGTTCTCGGCCAACTGCTTCAGGATCGCGAACATGATGTCCTGCTTGCGCAGGCTTCCCGCGTTCTCGATCTGAAGCTCCTCCGCGAAGGCGAGGAGTTCGGCCGGGGATTTGACCTTCAGTTCCTGGAGATGCATGGGCACCGTGACGATGGGAGGGGGTCGACGCGGCCGGGCGGGACGCAGGGCGTGCGCGAGGCAGGAAATCGCGACCTGCCGCCGATCCGGGGTCGAGCCATCGGGCTCGCCGGCATGCCGCGGGAGGGGAAATGCGGCAGGGCAGGACCGGAAAGATGGTTATCCCAAGGCCGGGCGCGTGTCAAACCCGGCGTGGCGGCATCAGAACGGGCGGACGATGACGAGGATGACGACGGCGATCATCAGCACCGTCGGCACCTCGTTCGCGATCCGGTAGAAGCGCTGCGGCCGGACATTGCGGTCGGCCTCGAAGTCCTTCCGCCACCTGCCCATCGCCCCATGCGCGCCGGCCATGCCGAGGACGAGCAGGATCTTCGCGTGCAGCCATCCTTGCGAGAGGAGCGAGGGGTTGAGGGCGATCAGCCAGATGCCGAACACGAACGTCGCGATCATGGCCGGGTTCATGATCGCCTTCAGGAGGCGCCGCTCCATGATCTTGAACGTGTCGGACTGGATCGACCCCGCCTGCGCCTGCACATGATAGACGAACAGGCGCGGCAGATAGAGCAGGCCCGCCATCCACGCGATCATGCTGATGACGTGGAGGGCCTTGATCCAGTCGTAGAGCATGGCACGCGTCGTCCTTCGGTCGGCCGGATCCCGCGTTCCGTCTAATGCATCCTCAGGCCCGGCGCCACTCTCTGAGGACGCGGGTCAGGTGCGCCACGTTGTCCGGCGGCGTGTGCTGCAGAATGCCGTGGCCGAGGTTGAAGACGAAGGGCCGGCCGGCGAAGGCGTCGAGGATGCCGCGCACCTCGCGCTCCATCGCGCCACCGCCGACCACGAGCATGACCGGGTCGAGATTGCCCTGGAGGGGCAGGGCGGGCGGCAGCGCGCCGGCCGCCCAGCCGACCGGGACCACGGTGTCCAGCCCCACCGCGTCGACGCCCGCGTCCGCCGCATAGGCCGGGTAGTTGTGGGCGGCACCGCGCGGAAAACCGATGATCGGCACCTCGGGATGACGGGGCCGCAGCCGATCGACGATCGCGCGGACGGGCGCGATCGACCAGCGCCGGAAGGCCGCCTCCGGCAACACTCCGGCCCAGCTGTCGAAGAGCTGGACCACCTCGGCGCCCGCCCGGATCTGGAGCGACAGGTGCTCGACCGTCGCGTCGACGATCAGCCCGATCAGCCGGTCGAAGCCCTCGGGATCGCCGTACGCCCAGCGCTTGACCTCCAGATACTCCTTCGATCCGCGGCCCTCGACCATGTAGCTCGCGATGGTCCAGGGGGCGCCCGCGAAGCCGATCAGCGTCGTCTCGGGCGGGAGGGCCGCTTTCGTCCGGGCCAGCGCCTCGTAGACCGGGGCGAGCTTGCCCGGCAGCCGCGCGACCGACAGGGCGGCGAGCGCCGCCGCGTCGCGTACGGGTTCCAGGCGCGGGCCCTCCCCCTCCTCGAACCACACCGCCTGGCCGATGCCGTGCGGCACGACGAGGATGTCGGAGAAGATGATCGCGGCGTCCATGCCGTAGCGCCGGATGGGCTGAAGGGTCACCTCCGCCGCCAGCGCCGGCGCGTAGCAGAGGTCGAGGAAGCCGCCTGCCTTCGCCCGCACCGCCCGATACTCCGGCAGGTACCGTCCGGCCTGGCGCATGAGCCAGAACGGTGGGCTCTGCTGCACGTGACCGCGCAAGGTGTCGAGAAGGGGCTTGCCGGTGGGCGCCTGCGTCACGGTTTTCCATCCACTCATGAAGAGTCTGTCTGTCTGATTGTGGACTGTGGTTGGGCCTGTGGGAATCGTGAATCCCCGTATCGCTTCCAGATGTCCACATCCAGGGGGTGGTGCACGGGTCGCTGTGGACAAGACCCGGGACGACTCGCCCCAACGCCTCGCCCACCGTGGCGTTGCGGGGTGTGGACGACGTTGTGGAAAGGCGGTCGGTCCCCGATGCGCGCGCCGTGCGGGGGTCTTGTGCACAGGCCGTGACCGCCGGGGAGCGGCGAGGGGTCAGCGGGCATGGAATCCGCCCTCGGCGCCCCGAACCCCCTGTTGTCCCCGTGATGCACGCATCCCGCCGCTTCCATCCGCACCGGCCGGCCCGCTATTGTGGGGCCATGAGGGAATTCCACCTGCATCTCGTGTCCGACGCGACCGGCGAGACCATCAACAGCGTCGCGCGCGCCTGCGTGTCGCAGTTCGACGAGGTCCGCCCCATCGAGCATTTCTGGAACCTCGTGCGGACCCGGCGGCAGCTGGACCTCGTCATCGAAGGGATCGCGCAGAACCCTGGTCTCGTCATGTTCACGCTGGTGGACGACACGTTGCGCCGCCGTCTCCAGGACGTCTGCCGCGACCTCGTGGTCCCGTGCATCCCGGTGCTCGACAATCTGATGGCCGCGCTCGGCGCTTATCTCGGGATGGAGAGCCGGAGCCAGCCGGGGCGCCAGCACATGCTGAACGCCGAGTACTTCGGGCGCATGGATGCGATGGATTTCGCCATCGCGCACGACGACGGCCAGTCGCAGCGCAACCTGAGCGAGGCGGACGTCGTGCTCATCGGCGTCAGCCGCACGTCGAAGACGCCGACGTGCATCTATCTGGCGAACCGCGGCATCAAGGCCGCGAACGTCCCCTTCGTGCCCGGTGTGCCGTTGCCACCCGAACTGGCGGCGAACACCCGGGCGCTGATCGTCGGGCTGACGAAGGATCCCGAGCGGCTGATCCAGATCCGGCGCAATCGCCTGAAGATGCTGAACCAGTCGAGCGAGACCAGCTACGTCGACCCCGAAGCCGTGCGCAACGAACTGACGGAGGCGCGGCGCCACTACACGAAGAACGGCTGGCCCGTGATCGACGTGACCCGCCGCTCGATCGAGGAGACCGCGGCCGAGGTCATGATGCTGCTGGCCAAGCGCCGGCCCAATCTCGCGCGCGGGGAATCGGTGTGACGCCGGTGCTGTCGCGCGAACCGGTCGTCCTGGCGTCCGGCTCGGCCACCCGTGCGCGGCTCCTTCGCGAGGCGGGCGTGGAGATCCTGGTGGACCGTCCCGCCGTCGACGTGGAGGAGGTGAAGCAGGCCTTCCGTGCGGACGGGGCGACGCCCGACGAGGCCGCGGAGGCGCTGGCCGACCTGAAGGCCCGCCGCATCTCGCCGCGCCATCCGGGACGGCTGGTGCTGGCGGCCGACCAGATGCTCGAGTGCGAGGGGGAGTGGTTCGACAAGCCGGCGGACCGGGCCGCGGCCCTGTCGCAGCTCGCCCGCCTTGCGGGGCGCACGCACCGGCTCGTCTGCGCCGCCGTCGTCCACCTCGACGGGCAGCGCATCTGGCACCGGATCGACGCGGCCCGCATGACCATGCGGCCGCTCGGGTCCTCGTTCCTCTCGGCCTATCTGGACGCCGCCGGCGACGGCGTCTTCGGCTCGGTCGGCGCCTATCACGTGGAGGGGCTGGGGGCGCAGCTCTTCGCGCGGATCGATGGGGATCATTTCACCATCCAGGGTCTGCCGCTTCTTCCGCTGCTCGGCTTCCTGCGCCAGCGGGGGATCCTGCCCGAATGAGGCTGGCGTCGGGAAAGGCTCGGGTCGCCGGGGTGATGGGATGGCCGGTCGGCCATTCCCGCTCGCCCCGGCTGCACGGCCACTGGCTGGCCGAGCATGGGATCGACGGTGCCTACGTGCCGCTGCCGGTGCCTCCCGAGCGCTTGGGCGACGCGGTGCGGGGGCTCTCCGCGCTGGGCCTTCGCGGCTGCAACGTGACGGTTCCCCACAAGGAGGCGGTCATCCCGCTGCTGGACCGGATCGACGCGACCGCGCGGGCGACCGGTGCGGTCAACACCATCGTCGTGGAAGCCGACGGAACGCTCTCGGGTTCGAACAGCGACGTCTTCGGCTTCCTGGAGAACCTGCGCGAGGGCGTCCCTGACTGGCGGCCGGCCGGCACCGTCGCGGTGGTCGTCGGCGCCGGCGGGGCGGCCCGCGCCGTCGCCTGGGCGCTTCGGGAGGCCGGCGTCGGCGAGGTCCGCGTCGTCAACCGCACGGACGACCGGGCGCGGCGCCTCGCCGCCGACATCGGCCGGCCCGTCCGCGTCGTCGCCTGGGCGGAACGGGAGGCGGCGCTCGATGGCGCCGGCCTCCTCGTCAACACGACGACGCAGGGGATGGAGGGGCAGCCCCCGCTCGACCTGCGCCTCGACGCGCTTCCCCGAACGGCCGTCGTGAACGACATCGTCTACGTGCCGTTGACGACGCCGCTCCTGGCCGAGGCCGGGCGGCGTGGGAACCCCGTCTTCGACGGGCTCGGCATGCTTCTCCATCAGGCCCGGCCCGGCTTCGCCGCGTGGTTCGGGGCGGAACCCGCGGTGACCCCCGCCCTGCGCCGGGCCGTCCTCGGCGGGGCGTGATGGTCCTCCTCGGCCTCACCGGCTCCATCGGCATGGGGAAGAGCACGGCGGCGGCGATGCTCCGGCGGCTGGGCGTGCCGGTCCACGACGCCGATGCGGAGGTCCACCGCCTCTACGCGGTGGATGCGGCGGCGGTCGCCGCGGTCGGCGCCGCCTTCCCCGGCGCGGCGCGGGCCGGGGGGATCGACCGGCCGGCGCTGGGCG
>JBIJED010000261.1:0-4961 GCA_044343785.1 Azospirillales bacterium
CGACCGAGTTCTCGCACCACCATTTGTCGGCGTCGGGGGTCGAGGGGGTCGGCACCATGCCGAGGACGCCGACGATGTCGGCGGGGGTCAGCTTCATCGGGGGCTCCGGCGCTCCGGTCGCGTTCGCGTGGGGTCATTAGACGTCGACACGGCGGGCCACGCAAACGACGGTTTCCGTCCGGGGACCCCGGCCGGCCCGGGCGTCAGCCGTCGACGAGGCGTCCGTCCTCCATCGTCACGACCCGGTCGGCGCGATCGAGGATGCGGGGGTCGTGGGTCACGATCAGCGTGGTGGTGCCCCGGGTGCGGCCGAGGCGCTTCAGCAGGTCGACGACGGCGAGGCCGCTCTCCCGGTCGAGCGCGGCGGTCGGTTCGTCGGCCAGGACCACGTCCGGGTTTCCGATCAGGGCCCGCGCGACCGCGACGCGCTGCTTCTGTCCGCCGGACAGCGTGCCGGGAAGGTAGTCGAGGCGGTCGGCGAGGCCGAGCAGGCCGAGGAGGTGGGCCGACGCCTCCTCCCAGCGCGCCATGGCCGCGGCCCCGTGCACCTCCAGCCCCATGCGCACGTTCTGCATCGCCGTCAGGCTTTCGTGCAGGTTGTGGCCCTGGAAGATGAACCCGAGCCGGCGCCGGCAGTCGGCGAGGACGGCCTGCGACGCGCCGGCGAGTTCGGTCCCCATGAGCCGGACGCTGCCGGCATCCACGGTCCGCAGCGCACCGATCAGGGTCAGCAGCGTCGTCTTGCCCGAGCCCGACGCGCCGACGAGCGCGGCCAGCGTACCGGCCTCGACCGCGAGGTCGATCCCGTAGAGCGCCTGCTTGCGTGCCTCGCCCGTGCCGAACCAATGGTCGAGGCCGCGCACGACGACCGGCGGTTCCCCCGTCATCAGAAGAGATCCGCCGGGTCCGCCCGCGCGAGCCGGCGCGTGGCGATGGCGCCCGAGATCGCGCACATCGCCAGCGTCCCCACGAGGACGAGGCCGAGCCGTTCCGGCGTCATGTGGACCGGCAGGCCGGTCGCGGCGGCGACGATCGCGTAGAAGACGAGGGAGAGCGCGAGGCCCGGCAGGAAGCCGAGGATCGCGAGGATGAACGCCTCCTCGAACACGATGCCGAGGAAGAACCGCTGCCGGTAGCCGATCGCCTTGAAGGTCGCGTACTCGCGGATGTGTTCGGCGACGTCGGTCGAGAGCACCTGATGGACGATGATGATGCCGACGAGGACGCCGATCACGATGCCGAAGCCGAAGACGGCGCCGACGGGTTTCTGCGTCGTCTGGAACGCCTGGTCCCGCGCGACGGCCTGGTCGATGGTCCGCACCGCCGTGTCGCTCGCCGGCAGCACCGTCCGCAGCCGCGTGACCACGACCGATGGATCCGCCCCGGCCGCGAGGCGGAGGAGGATCAGCGTCGGCGCGCCGGCCGAGCGCTGCGGGAACAGGCGCAGGAAGGTCTGGTCCGAGACGACCAGATAGCCATCGGCCGCGAACCCGCCGCCCAGAGCGAAGGTTCCGGCCACCGTCACCGTGCGGGACTTGAGCTCGATCGGGTGCGGTCGGCCGGCGTCGATCGCGGCGAAGAGATCCTTCGGCGCATTGCGGGTGCGCCGGTCGATGAGCGCCACGTCGCCCGACATCAGCAGGGGGGCGGCTTCGGCGACCGCGGGCGCGCGGAAGGCCCCGGCGGCGGGGTCGATGCCGAAGACGTCGAGGGTGCGGATGGTGCCGTCCGCCTGCTTCCAGTCGACCCGCCCGTAGAGAACCGCCGTCGCGTCGACGACGTCCGGGTCGGCCAGAGCCGCGTGCATCCGCTGCCGGGGCACCGGGCTGGCGTCGGCCAGCGTGTTCATGTCGGACGAGACGACGAGGACGTCGGCGTTCATCTGGTCGTAGGGGATGCGGATGCTGCCGACCAGCGCACCGAGGAAGCCCAGCTGCATGAAGACGAGGATGTCGGCGAAGGCGACGCCGGCGAGCGCCGCCGCCAGCCGGCCGCGGTTGTGCGTCAGCTGCAGCCAGCCCACGGGCAGTCGCCCGAGAAGCCGGCCGAGAAGGGGGGCGACGGGATCCCGCATCACCCGCCCCGGACGGCGATCCGCACGCGGACCTGGAGGTTCGTGAAGCGGCGCGCCGCCGCGGCGTCCGCGGGATCGAGGGCGATGGTCACCTTCACCACGCGGGCGTCCGTGTTGGCCGCCGGGCTCGGGTCGACGAGCGCCTGACGCACCACCTCCATCCCGATCCGCCCGACCGTACCGGCGAGCGGGCGGGGCAGGGCGCCGGCCGTCACCTCCGCCCGGTCGCCGACGGCGACGCGGCCGATGACGCTCTCGTGGATCTCGACCTCGGCGGTCATCCGGTCGACGTCGCCGAAGCTGAGGAGGCCCTGGGCCCCGGGCCGCTCGCCGGGATGGGCGTGGACGGTCAGGACCGTACCGTCGTGGGGCGCGCGGATCTGCGCCTTCTCGAGGTCGACGACGGTCCGGGCGAGGTCGGCGCGGGCCGCGTCGAGATTGCGCGCGGCGACGCGGACGTCCGCCTGATCGTCGGGGTCCGACGCCGCCCAGCGCGAGAGCATGGCCCGCAGGCGATCCGTCTCGCGCCGGGCCTCGTCGCGGGCCGCGCGACGCTGGTCGAGGGTCGCGTCAGCGGCGATGTCGCGTGACCGCAGCGCCTCCGTCCGGTCGAACCCGCGCTCGGCGTTGCGCAGCGTCGCCTCCGCACGGGCCAGGGCCGCCAGGGTCTCCTCCCGGCTGGCCGCCACGGACTGGCGCACCTGGACGAGGGTCGCCTCGCGGGCGGCCACCGTCGCGGCCGCGGTGTCCACCGCGGCCGCGAGCGACGCGGCGTTGTCGAGGGTGGCGATCGGGGCACCGGCCACGACCCGGTCGCCCTCGCCAACGTGAAGGACGGCGACCCGCGCGTCGCCGGCGCCGAAGGGCACGGCGACCATCACGACCTCGCCGGCCGGCAGGAGGCGCCCGAGCCCGATCACGGATGGCCGGAACGCCGGCGCGACGGGCAGGGGCTGCGCGGGGGCGGCGTCCCGCAGCACGGTGGGAAGACCAGCCACGAAAAGGGACGCGAAAAGGGCGGCGAAAAGGGCGGCGAGGAGCGCGGCGCCGCCGGCCGCGACGATCGCCCGTCGGGGCCGCGACCGCGTGGCGGCGGGAACGCCGGTCGGATCGCGGCGCTCCACCACGGGCAGGGGGAGGCCGCCGTGGTCGTCGGGTGCGGCGATGGTCATGCCTCGGGCTCCTCCCGTCGGACCGCTGCGAAGCGTCAGGACCGCCGCGGCCGGACCGGTACGCGGAACCGGCGACGCGGTCGCCCGGCCCGGCGGGCGCCAGCCGTTCCGCAAACGATCACGAACCGCGCGGCGCGCCATTGATCCAGCGCAAAACGCAGACGCCCGCCGAATGGCGGGCGTCGGCCTGGCGAAACGGCGACGGGCCCTCTAGCTGAACGCCTTGAAGGTGATCAGCGTGAAGGTGTCCTTGACCCCCGGAAGGGTCTGCACCTTCTCCGTCACGAAGTGGCCGATGTCGTCGCCGTCGGCCAGATAGCACTTCATCATGAGGTCGTACTGGCCGGAGATGGAATAGACCTCCGACACCTGCTCGACGTCCAGGATGGACCGGTCAGCCACGTGATAGGACTTGCCGAGCTCGCACTTGACCATGATGAAGATGGTCTGCATCGCGTTCAGGCCCCTTCGACGGCCGGCAGCCGCGGAACGCGCAGCATGAACGCCGGCACGTGATCGCCGAACCCGACCACCGGATCGCCCAGATCGTCGTCGTCCCGCCGACGCCGCCGCGCCTCGCCGTAGGGATGCGGCTGGCCGCGGACGGCGACCGGACCGACGTCGGCGACCGCGGCGGGCACGCCCGCCACCTGTTCGTCGCGCGGCCGGTTCCGCTTCCGGTCGTCGCCCCGGCGGCGCCGATCCTCCCGCGGGGGGCGGTCGTCACGCGGGGCGGGGGGCGCCGCCACGACCTCGACGGGCGCCTCGGCCTCGACGACGGGCCGCGGCTCGGGACGGCGACGCGGCTCGCCGCGCCCCTTGCCGCCGCGCCGGTCGGTCCCGCCACCACGGCCGCCACGGCCCCGCCGCCCGTCGCCCTCGGCGAGCTGCAGGTTGTCGAGACCGTCGACCATGATGCGCGGAACCTCGCGCCCGATCAGCGCCTCGATCGCGGCGACGAGCTTGCCGTCGTCCGGCGTGGCGATGGTGAAGGCGCGCCCGCTGCGGCCGGCCCGGCCGGTGCGGCCGATGCGGTGGACGTAGTCCTCCGCGCTGAACGGGACGTCGAAGTTGAACACGTGGCTGACGCCGCCGATGTCGAGGCCGCGGGCGGCGACGTCCGAACAGACCAGCAGGGAGAGCTGGTCGTTGCGGAAGGCGTCCAGCGTCGTGGTCCGGATATGCTGCGGCAGGTCACCGTGCAGCGCCCCGCAGTTGAAGCCGTGCCGTTCCAGCGACTTGAAGAGGATGCCGACGTCGCGCTTGCGGTTGCAGAAGATGAAGGCGTTCTTCACCTCCTCGGTCTTGATGAGGTGGCGCAGCGCCTTGCGCTTGTCGGCCTCGTCGACGATGCAGAGTGCCTGGGTCACGGTCGTCGCCGGCGAGGCGGGCGGGGCGACCGAGATCTCCTTCGGGTTCATCAGGAACTGGTCGGCCAGACGCCGGATCTCCGGCGGCATGGTCGCCGAGAACATCAGCGTCTGCCGGATCTTGGGAAGAAGGCTCACGATGCGCTCGATGTCGGGGATGAACCCCATGTCGAGCATCCGGTCCGCCTCGTCGATCACCAGGACCTTGATGTCGCTCAGCAGGATCGAGCCCCGCTCGAACAGGTCGATCATCCGGCCCGGCGTCGCGATCAGCACGTCGACGCCGCGGTCGAGCTTCTTCACCTGGTCGGTGAAGCTCTCGCCGCCGATCAGCAGCGCCATGTT
>JBIJED010000262.1:0-4938 GCA_044343785.1 Azospirillales bacterium
CCGCTTCTTCCCTCGTCGCTTCGTCGCTCAACGCCTCACGCAGACCCGCCACCATCCGCCGGTAGAGTTCTGCGAGATTGGGATGCAGCACCGGGACCGGTGCCGGCCGCGCCGCCGACCGCGACAGCTCTGCCTTGCGACGTTCGAGCAGGTCCAGTTCTTCCCTCAGGATCGATGAGGCGAAGCCCTGCTTGACCGCCTCGATGATCGCGCGGATCTGGCGCTCCACCGTCGCGATCTCCCGCCGGGCCGTCTCCATGCCCGCGTCGCCCCGGCCGTGATGCGATCGAGTTCGGCCTCGAACTCCGCGATGAACAACCCGACCAGCTCATCCCGCATCAACTCGGTCTGCAGACCCGAAAGCACGCTGCGCTCCAGCACGTCGATGCGAATCGTCAGGCGGTTCGTACATGTCCCGCGGTCCCGGGCGGCAGCGCAGCCCATGTGGTCACGGCTGATCACAACGTAGCCGCCGCCACAGCATCCGCACTTCACGAGACCCGGGAACAGCGTTCGCGGACGCCGGGCCTTGCACGGGGTGACCCCGGCGCCGAAGGCCTCCTCGCGCATGACGAGCTGTCGCGCCTTCACCGCCTGCCCAAGCGCCGTAAGCGCCCGGCCATCGCCGCCTTGTCGGGTATAGGGTGATTGTCGGAGAGCGAGTGTCCGGAGGCTCCAATGGAGTCCGGAAGGAGGCTCGCTTGGTGCAGAGGGTGGAGATCGTCACCGGCAAGGAGCGTCGGCGGCGATGGAGCAACGAGGAGAAGGCGCGGCTTGTGGCCGAGACGCTCGTGCCGGGCGCGATCGTTGCGCACGTGGCGCGCCGGCACGGGGTGGCGGAGAGTTGCCTGTACGCGTGGCGTCGGCAGGCGGGCGCGTTCGCGGCGCCGATGTCGATGGCGACGCTGATCCCGGTGGTGACCGGGGCCGTTCCGGCCGAACCTGATCCGCCGCAGGGCATGGCACCGGTCTGCGCGCCGCGGGCCGTGATCACCTTCGCCGACGGGGTCCGCCTCGACGTGGGCGCCGACTATCCCGCCGACGCGCTGGCCGTGCTGGTGGCCACGCTGCGGGGACGGCGATGATCGCGGTGCCGCCGGGGGTGCGGGTCTGGCTGGCGGCGCGCCCGGTGGACATGCGCAAGGGGTTCGACGGTCTCGCGGCGGTCGTCCAGCAGCAGCTGCGCCTGGATCCGTTCGCCGGACACCTGTTCGTGTTCCGGGGCCGCCGGGGCGACCTCGTGAAGATCCTGGTCTGGGACGGCCAGGGGTTCTGCCTCTTCGCCAAGAGATTGGAGCGGGGGCGGTTCGTCTGGCCCAGCCCCGCCGCCGAGCAGGTCCGGCTGAGCCCGGCGGAACTGGCGATGCTGATCGAGGGGATCGACTGGCGGGCCTTGCGACGGACCGACGAGCCGCGTCCCACCGTGGCCTCGTGAGGGCGTGCGACAGGATGACTCAAGGCCCCCGGCGGCCCTGATCCGGCGGGCGGGACCCGGTATGATGGCGGCCATGCTCGATCCCGCGTCCAGCCCCGATCCCCGCGAGGACGTCGCCGCGCTTAAGGCGCAGGTCGCGGCGCTGACGGCGCGCCTGGACGTGGCGACCCGGGCGGTCGCGGCCCGGGACCGGGTGATCGAGACGCTCAAGGACCAGCTGGCCGCGCTCCGCCGGCGCAGCTTCGGGCAGAGCTCGGAGAAGCTGGGCCGCGCGGCCGACCAGCTGGAACTCCAGATCGAGGATCTGGAGCAGGAGACCGCCGCGGCGGAAGACCCGGTGGGCACGGCCACGCACGACGCACCGGCACGGCGCCAGCCGGTCCGTGCCCCGCTGCCCGACCACCTGCCCCGCGAGGTCGAGGAACTGCCGGGTCCGTACGCCGCCTGCCCGGGTTGCGGCGAGACGTTGCGGCGGATCGGCGAGGACGTCTCGGAAGTCCTCGAACTGGTGCCGGCGCGGCTGCGGGTGCGGCGCTTCGTGCGTCCGGTCATGGCCTGTCGCTGCTGCGGCGACGTGAGCCAAGCGCCCCCGCCCCCGGTGCCGCTGGCCCCCAAACCGGCTCATGGGGAGCAACGCCGGTGCCGGCCTGCTCGCCGACATCGTGGTGGCCAAGTACGACGACCACCTGCCCGCCTACCGGCAGGCGGAACGCTTCGCCCGCGAGAGCTTGCCCTCGCGAAGGCGGGGGGCGTGCCGATCGCGCGCTCGACGCTGACCGATTGGCTGGGGCGGACTGCGGCCCTCCTGGCGCCCTTGGCCGAACGGATCGGCACCCACGTCATGGCGGCGGCGAAGCTGCACGCCGACGACACGCCGGTGCCGGTGCTCGCCCCCGGTGCCGGGAAGACGCGGACCGGGCGGCTGTGGGTCTACGTCCGCGACGACCGTGCTTCGGCCGACGCGTCGCCGAACGGGCGATGCGCGCCATCGCGATCGGCCGCAAGAACTGGCTGTTCGCCGGCTCGGACGGCGGCGGCGCGGCGGCCGCGGTGTTCTACACGCTGATCGAGACGGCCAAGATGAACGGCCATAACCCACGGGCTTGGCTCACGCGCGTCCTCGACGCGATCGGCCGCGACCGCGACGCGGTAGACCTCGATGCGCTGATGCCCTGGGCCATGGCGACGGACCCCGCCTGACAGCCAGTGGGGCGTTCGCCGGCCGCTTACCGGAGAACCGGGGTTAAGGCGTCAACCGGGTACGGGATGTTCTTGCTTGCGGGCGGCAGGAGAGGTCGCGGCGGCAGATTGCCGGTCGCGCTGGACGTGGCCAAGGGCCGCCGTCCGTGGAAAATGTTTCGGATCATGCTGGTCACAGTCGACTCCCGTTGGTGAGCCGGAATGGCTCGCGGCCGGGCAGGTAGGCTGTGGAGATCCTCGATGAGTGCCGGCGGAGACTCTTTCTTTCTCCGGCAGGCCCCTGATCTGCACGGCTCGGGCGACTACCGGATCTGGTTGCAGGCGGACATGTCGCGCGGACGCGGCCAGTACGGAGCAGATCCGCAGACGGGAAAACAGTCTTACGTCGACCCGCTCCGCCTTTCCGGGAGCGCAACCGAAGATCTATGCTGCACTGAAACGGGGGTGCGGCATGAAGACGACATTACTGCTCACGATCGGCGAAGTGGCCAAACATTACCGAGTATCGACAAGAACGGTGCGTCGCTGGATTGCATCTGGGAAGTTGAGGGCCATCGGCTGCGGGCGCCTTACTCGCGTACGCGTGAGTGATGCAGCCGAATTTGAGAACGTCTATCTGCGTGAGCGGCCGGCTGCCGACATTCACTCTGAAACCCAGCAAATCCGCCATTCTCATGCTCGTGTTCGGCGGCCTCGGGCGAAGCGGTAGCGATAATGTTCGAAGGACGATCGCAACCGCTTGTCCCGAAAAACGAGGAATGTCCTCCTCGGTCCGCGTCAGTCCGCATCCGACAGTCTGCAAACCGCCCGAACGAATCTGAAAGTCCCTGAAAGACCCACGATGACCACTGCTGCCGCAACGACCCTCGCCGATGTCATCGCGCTGCTCCAAGGGATGGATCTCCCGAACGGGCCGCAGCTCGTGTCGGACGTTCGCTCCTTGTGCACGTATCTGGGGCGGACGCCGGACACCGTGCCGGCAGCGTTCAAGTCGCTCGGCACTTCGGTCGATCGCATCGATCCCCGGGCGTGCGGGATTAAGCGGAAGCGTCTCGTGAACGTCCTCGCGTCCGCTCGGCGCGCCGTCGTGCTCGTGAACGGACGCATGGCGGTAAGCGCGCACGAGCCGTCGGTCGACGGCCCGTGGCACAGCCTCTATGTGTCGTGTGTCGCGCTGAGAAAGAGCGAAGGCCGTTGCCGCTGGGAAGTCGCAGCTCTTATGCCGTTCATGCGCTTCGCGGACGCCGAACGTCTCGAGGTCGACGAGATCTGCGCGTCCACGTTCGATGCGTATGCGTCGTACATCAACGCGAACCGACTTTGCCGGAAAGCGAAGCATCGTGCGGATGAGGCACGGGCGGCCTGGAACCGGGCCGTGAGCCTGATACCCGATTGGCCACAACGCGTCATCGTTCCGGAGCGCAGCCGGCAGACGCTTCGCCTCGACGAGTTGCCGGCGGATCTTCGCGCCGATATCGACGCTTACGTGTCCGCCAGGGGAGTGCGTGGAACATCGACGGTCTGCGACGACGACTTCTCACTCGCCGACGATCCGGAGGTCGAGACCAATGCGGATGTGGACGCACCCGATGCGGATCCCTTCCCCGACCGGCCGCTCGCGACGGCGACGCTGAAGCTGCACGTCAACATCCTGCGCGAGTGCGCGAAGATCCTCACCGAGCGGGGACACGTTCGGCTCGAAGCGATCCGGTCCATCGCCGACCTCGTGTCGGTTCGCACCATGAGTGCGCTTGCGCAGTCCGGGCGCCGGCGCGGCCTCTCGGAAGCGACGGTCCGGGCGCGGACAGGCGCTCTGCGCGACATCGCCGTGCGATGGACGGGGCCGTCAGCGACCGAGCGCGCGGCAATGGATCGCCTCTTGCGGAAGCTCGTCGTCAAGCGAGTGGTTGGTCAGTTGTCCACCACGCCGGCTGTGAAGCTGAATGGTGTATTGGGCACGAATGGCGTTCCGGAGCTGCTGGCTCTCCCGAGGAAGCTCGTTGCCCGGTGCGAGAAGAGGTCCATTCGCGGCGTATCGGACCGTGACAACTGCGACATGCAAGTCGCTGTCGCGCTCGTCATCCTCTTCGCCGTGCCGCTGCGGGCCAAGAATCTCTCCGAGCTGAGGATCGGCGAGACCTTGTTGCTCGGGAATGGTCGCCGGGCGCCGGCCCAGATTCGGCTCGGATCGGCCGACACGAAGAACGCGGTCCCGATTTTCGCGAATCTCGGCGACGAGGCCACGTCGACAATCAAGTTGTACGTCGAGAAATATCGTTCCGCCCATGCCAAAGCGGGCAACG
>JBIJED010000263.1:0-4937 GCA_044343785.1 Azospirillales bacterium
AAATTTCAAACTGAGACACTACCCGGGGGTGGCGGTCGTCAGGGCGCCTTCACCGGCTCGCGCATCAGGACGAACTCCTCGGCCGAACTCGGGTGCAGCGCGATGGTGCGGTCGAACTGGCGCTTGGTCGCCCCGACGTTGATGGCGATCGCCAGCGCCTGGACGATCTCCGGCGCGTCGGCGCCGACCATGTGGCAGCCCAGCACCCGGTCGCTCGCCCGGTCGACGACGATCTTCATCAGGATCCGCTCCTCCCGGCCCGAGATCGTGTGCTTCATCGGCCGGAAGCTGGTGCGGTAGACGTCGACCGCGCCGTGCGCACGGCGCGCCTGCGCCTCCGTCAGCCCGACCGCACCCACGGGCGGGGTCGTGAACACGGCCGTGGGGATGTTCGCGTAGGAGACGTCGGTGGGATTGTCGTTGAACAGGGTCTCGGCGAAGGCCCGGCCCTCGGCGATGGCGACCGGCGTCAGCGCCACCCGGTTGGTCACGTCGCCGACGGCATGGACGTTCGGCACCGAGGTGCGCGAGAAGCCGTCGACGAGGATGCCCCCGTCCGCGTCGATGCCGACGCCGATCTCGGCGAGGCCGAGGCCGCCGCTGTTCGGCTTGCGCCCGGTCGCGGCGAGGACGACCCCGGCCGAGAACTCCTGCCCGATCGTCGTTCGCACCGTCAGGCCGCCGGTACCGCCGTCGATCCGCTCGATCCGCGTGCGGACGTGGATCTCGATCCCGCGCCTGCGCATCTCCTGGGCGAGGTGCACCCGCACGTCGTCGTCGAAGCCGGTCAGCAGCTCCTCGCCGCGCACCAGCATCGTCACCTTGGTCCCGTAGCCGGCGAAGATGGAGGCGAACTCGACCGCGATGTAGCCGCCGCCGATCACCGCCATCTCGCGCGGGAGGGTGGGCATCTCCAGCAGTTCGTTGGACGTGATGCAGTGCTCGGCGCCCGGGACGTCCGGCAGGACCGGCCAGCCGCCGGTGGCGACGAGGATCGTCTTCGCCGTCACCCGCCGGCCCGCTACCTCGACCGTGTGCGGATCGACGAGCCGCCCCCGCCCGGTGATCAGCGCCACGCCGGACTTCGCCAGCATGTCGACGTAGATCCGGTTGAGGCGGTCGATCTCCTTGTTCTTGTTGGCCAGCAGGCACTCCCAGTCGAACGTGGGCGCGTGCGGAGACCAGCCGTAGTTCGGCGCGTCCTCGAAGGCGTCGCGGAACTGGGAGGCGTACATCAGCAGCTTCTTGGGCACGCACCCGCGGATCACGCAGGTGCCGCCCACGCGGCTGTCCTCGCAGATGGCGACCTTCGCCCCGTAGGAGGCGGCCCGGCGCGAGGCGGCGACGCCGCCGGAGCCGGCGCCGATGACGAACAGGTCGTGGTCGAAGGCGGCCATCCGCGTCTCCCGTCAGCCCTTGATGCCGCCGAAGCAGAGGTACTTCAGCTCCATGTACTCGTCGAGGCCCTGGCGCGCGCCCTCGCGGCCGAGGCCGCTTTCCTTGATGCCGCCGAAGGGCGCCGTCTCGGTCGAGAAGATCCCTTCGTTGATGCCGACGATCCCGTACTCCAGCGCTTCGGCGACCCGCCAGCAGCGGGCCACGTCGCGGCTGTAGAAATAGGCGGCCAGCCCGAACTCGGTGTCGTTCGCCATGCGGACGACGTCCGCCTCGTCGGTGAAGCGGAAGATCGGGGCGAGCGGGCCGAACGTCTCCTCCCGGGCCACCTTCATGGCCGGCGTCACGTCGGCCAGCACCGTCGGCTCGAAGAAACGGCCGCCCTTCGCGTGCCGCTTCCCGCCGACGACCACGCGGGCGCCCTTCGAGAGGGCGTCCTTCAGGTGGTCCTCGACCTTGGCGACCGCGGCGTCGGAGATGAGGGGGCCGATGTTCACGCCCTCCTCCGTCCCCTCGCCCACCTTCAGCGCCCGCGACGCCTCGGCCAGCTTCGCCGCGAAGGCGTCGTGGATGCCGGCCTGCACGTAGAAGCGATTGGCGCACACGCAGGTCTGGCCGGCGTTGCGGTACTTCGAGGCCATGGCGCCGGCGACGGCGGCGTCCAGGTCGGCGTCGTCGAACACGATGAAGGGGGCGTTGCCGCCCAGCTCGAACGAGACCCGCTTCATGGTCGCCGCCGACTGCGCCATCAGGAGCTTGCCGACCCGGGTGGAGCCCGTGAACGTCAGCTTGCGCACCGTCGGGTTCGACGTCATCTCGCCGCCGATGGCCTCGGCGTCGCCCGTGACCACGGACAGGACGCCGGCCGGCACGCCCGCGCGCTCGGCCAGCACGCACATGGCCAGCGCCGAGAACGGCGTGCTCGGCGCCGGCTTGATCACCATCGGGCAGCCCGCCGCCAGCGCCGGCGCGGCCTTGCGGGTGATCATCGCGGTGGGGAAGTTCCACGGCGTGATGGCGGCGCAGACGCCGACCGGCTGCTTGATCACGGCCAGGCGCCGGTCCGGCGAATGGGTGGGGATCGTCTCGCCGTAGGCGCGCTTCCCCTCCTCCGCGAACCACTCGATGAACGACGCCGCATAGGCGATCTCGCCCCGGGCCTCGGCCAGCGGCTTGCCCTGCTCGGCCGTCATGATGCGGGCGAGGTCGTCCTGGTGCGCCAGCATCAGGTCGTTCCACCGGCGCAGGATCGCGGCGCGCTCCTTCGCGGTCTTCGCCCGCCACGCCGGCCACGCGGCGGCGGCGGCCTCGATCGCCCGGCGGGTCTCGGCCGCCCCCATGTCGGGCACCGAGCCCAGGGCGACGCCGTTGGCCGGGTTGAAGATCGGCATGACCTTCCCGCCGTCGGCGTCGGTCCACCGCCCGCCGACGAACGCCTGCTGGCGGAGAAGGTCCGGGTCCTTCAGTCCGAGGCCGGCCACGACCTCGTCGAGACGGAGCTGCATCGTCGGGTTCCCCCCTTTATGGAACGGCCGCGGAGTATAGGTCCGCGGCCTCGGAAAGCGAGCCGCTCGCGCTCATTCCACCAGGACCAGCGGCCCCATCGCGATCTCGAAGCGCTGCGGCCCGACCGACCGGTAGAGCGCCACGCGCCAGAGACCGGCGGGCACGTCCACCGCGATCGGGCCGAGCGCCTGCGGGCGCTTGGTGACCGGCCCCTCGACGTCCGGGCGGAGCAGCGCGACGCCGGTGTAGCCGCCCGTCGACCCCGGGGCGAGCACGACGCGGATCGTCTCGCCCTGGCGCAGCCGGGCCGGGATCCCGTCGGCGAGGCGGGCCCGCACGTCGGCGAAGTTCTGCACGACGTAGATGCGGTCGTCGGACGCCGCGATGCCGACGCCGAGGTGGGTCATGCCGGCGCGCAGGATGTTGGCGCGGTGGCCGGGGCTGTTCATCCAGCCCTCCACCGCCTCGCGGGCCACGTCGGCCAGCTGCGCGCGCCACGGCCCTTCGGCCATGTAGAGGTTCTCGGCCGTCCCGGCGAGGACGCCCCGGCGCACGGTGCCGGCGATCCGGTCATGGGGTGCCAGCCCCTCCGGCGTCGAATGGGCGAAGTAGCGGCGCCGGAGCATGTCGGCCGCGTGCGCGGTCGCCGGGCGGCCCAGCTCCTCGTCCGCCTCGACCGGCCGCAGCCCGGCCTTCCGCCGCTCGACGTTCGTCAGCCGCACGACCTCCGCCCCGACCGTCCGGGCGAACGCGGGGTCGGCCGGCGGGGGCCGCAGCACACGCTCGGCGAAGGCCGCATACTCGATCGGGCGCCGCGGCAGATCCTGCGCCGCGCCACCGCCCGCGCCGAGCAGCAGGCCGATCGCGACCAGGACGCCGGGGAGCCGTCTGTGCCATGCTGTCCGTCTCACGTCGATGACATGGGGAGGGCGGATCCGGTGATCGAGCCCCGATGGCGGCTCGCCCACGGACGTGATAGGTTTCTCGGTGCGATCTGTCGCCGTCACCCGCCGACCGGCCCATGCGTTTCGGATCCACCGTCCTCCGCCGCCTCCGCGCAGCCACCCTCCCCGCCGTCGTGGTCGTCCTCGGCGCGGCGCAGGCGTCGGCTGCCGACCGTGCGCTGACGGCCGGGCTGCGCGCGGCGTGCGAGGCGTCGTTCCGCGGAGCCGCCGTCGCCGAGACGATCCGTCCGGCCGAGGACAGTCCCCTCGCCCCCTACGCGCGGTTCTGCCACGCCCTGACCCGCGAGACCGTCCTCCAGTTTCGGGGCGGGACGGACGGCTACGTCTGCACCCTCCTCTTCCAGGCGGCGGAGGACGGCTTCGTGCCGATCCCGCCGCACGACACCCACGACGACGAGACGGAGCGCGCCGACACGGCTTCCGAGGAACCCGAGGCGACCCGCGAGCCGCCGACCTACTCGGCGGAGGAGGCCATGGCCAACCGGGCGGCCTTCGACGCGGTCTTCGGCCAGCGGATCCGGGGCCGGATCGAGGCGCAGGTGGGCGACGAACTGATCCGCGCGTTCAGCGGAAGCCAAGGCCAGTCGGTCGACGTCTACCTGATGCTCGGCGCCGACGGCCGCGTCGGCGTCGAGGCACGGCGGACGCGCCTTCTGGGCCGCGTCGAGCGCGTGGCCACCCCGTCGGAGGTGATGCGCGTCGTCGGTCTCACGGCCGGCATGGCGTTCGGCGGCTGCGGCTCGCTCAAGCTCGACCGGGTGGACGGTGCGTTCGTCGTCTCGGGCCTCAACCACCATCGCGGCGGGTGCGCCCCGATCGCGAAGCTCACGCTCCGCGTCGGCACCGATGCGAAGGTCACCGAGCTGGAGCGGACCGAGGGCACCGACGGCATCTGCCTGGAGTGAGGGAATCCGGTCACGCGTGCTGGGGGGGCCGCCGACCGGCCGCGCCGTCGCCGGGCGTGACCGCCCGGTCCTCGCCCGCTGGCGTCCTGCGCGCTCGAGGCCGACGCCCATGAACCTGCGGATCCTTCTCCTGCTGGCCGGCATCGCCCTCGCGCTGATCGCCATC
>JBIJED010000401.1:0-3851 GCA_044343785.1 Azospirillales bacterium
GTGGCGGCGACCCTCGCGAATCCCGCCTTCTCATAGATCGCCCGCGCCGCCGCCAGCCCGTCGAAGGTCCAAAGCGTCATGCGCCGGTATCCCGTGTCGCGGGCGAAGGCGATCGCCTCGTGCACCAGCCGTCGCCCGAGGCCCAGGCCGCGCGCGGCCGGATCGACGATGAGAAGGCGGAGCTTGGCGGTCCGCGCGTCATGGCGGACGACGCAGACCGACCCCACCCGCCGCCCGTCGATCTCCGCGAAGGCCGCCCGGCCGGCGTCGGACAGCGACAGGAGGATCTGTCGACCATCGGTTTCGGATGCGCGGCGGACGAGGAGGTCGCGGCGGTCGAGACCGGCCAGGAGCCGGCTCAGGTAGCCCGTGTCGATCCCGAGGTCACGACCGAGGTCCGCCGCGGTGGCGGTGCCGCGATGGGCCAGTTCGAACACCACCCGGGCCTCGGCGAGCGAGAAGGCGCTGCCGGCCAGCCCCTCCCGAAGAATCCCGAGACGGCGTGTGTGGAACCGGCTGAACCGGCGGACGGCGGCGATGCCCGTTTCCGTGTCGACCATGCGTGACGTCCCCGACGATCGCTGTCATCGTCAGGGCGATGGTTGACGCAGTCGACCGCCTGTCGGATCAGCTCTCGGTGCTGCCCTGGGGATTGTTGCGCCGCGCGGCGCGGTGCCAGGGAATCGGGATGGGGCGCGCGGCCTGTTCGTTCCGCCGGCTCGCCGACATGTCGATCTCGATCCGCGCGAGCACGCGCCGCAGCTCATGGACCGCGTCGCCCAGGGTCTGGATCGACGTCTCGCCCGGCGTCTGCCGCCAGCTTCGATAGGCGATGAGGGCAGCGCGCGCCGTCTCGCGCAGGCGACCCTCCGTCGCGTCCACCGGCGCCGGTTCGCTGCGACCGGCGCCGCCCGCGGCGGCCGGTGCCGGCTTGTCGCCCGCGGTCGCGCCGGCGGCGGCGGGCGCCGGGGGCGGTGCCACGGGTGCGGGAACCGGCGGCGGCGTCGGCGGAACCGGCGTCGACGGGGTCATGTTCTTGAGCCCGATCTGCCCCGTGAGCCGCGTTCCCGGCTGTCGGCCCTCCGGTGCCGCCGCGGCAGGGCGGGGCGGGGTGGTCGGGAGCGAGAGCTGACCCGTGGTGGCCGGGCGGGGCGGCGCCTCGGCGGGCTCGGGCGCGCTTGCGGCGGGGGTCGGTGCGGTCTCCGTCTCGGGTGCGTCGCGCGTATCCATGCCGGCGGCCTCCGCCTTCTTCAGGATGTAGGAAATGGCACTGGGGGTGCAGTCGAATTCCTTCGCGATCCCGGTCAGGGTCGTGCCCTGCCGATGCAGCTCGAGAATTCGCGGCCACGCGGACTGGGGGATGCGCCCACGACGCCGCGGTGCCTCGCCTTCGGCCTCGGGCGGGGCGCCCTCGATGTCGCTGGGCTGCCAGACCTTTGAATTGCTCATTTCGAAAGTCTTCTGGATTGTCGAAGGCGTTCACGGACATCCGGCCGGAACCGCGGCTCCCCCATGCGTATGCGGGGGCTCACTGGACGTTCGGGTGTGCGGGAGCCGCATACATCGGCGGGTTGACGGGACATTACCAGCAGAAGGGGGCGGTGCAAGGCCGAAAATCGTCCGTCGCGTCGCCGTTCGCTCCCGGCCATGGTCCTTGGGTGCACGCCTTCCGGCCGCCTTGCGTGCCGTCCGTCGCCGGCGACCTGTTGATCCCGGTGCGACCGCCGGAACGGCGGGGCGGAGGAAGGACGGACCATGATCGCTTCGTGCGTGCGCCGACGCGCAGGCCGCCGGACGGCCGCCGCCGTCGGGCTGGCGCTCGCCGTCGTCTCGGCCTCTCCCGCGGTGGCGCAGACCCACGCCGACGTCCTCGACACGGTCCTTCCGGCGGTGGTGGCCGTGGTCTCCACCGAGGCGGCCGAGGTGCCGACGGCGGTTCCGCGCGCGCCCGGCTCGCCGTTCGAGGAGTTCCTGCGCGACTTCGTGGACCCGCCCGGCGCGGCCGGGCCGGGGGGCGGCGGCACGCTGGGATCCGGCGTCGTCGTCGACCCCGCCGGCTGGATCGTCACGACCGCCCACGTCGTGGCCGGTGCCGCGACGGTGACCGTGGTCTTCGATGACCGACGCCGGCTTCCCGCGCGCCTCGTCGGGGCCGACGAGGCGACCGACGTGGCGCTTCTCAAGGTGGAGGCCGGGGGGCCGCTGGCCGCGGTGCGATGGGGCGACAGCGACCGGCTGCGGGTCGGCGACTGGCTGGTCGCGGTCGGGAACCCGTTCGGCCTCGGGCCGACGGCCAGCGCGGGCATCGTCTCCGCCCGCGCGCGGGACATCCAGCAGGGTCCCTACGACGATTTCATCCAGACCGACGCGGCGATCAACCGCGGCAGTTCGGGCGGCCCCCTCTTCGACGTCCGCGGCGACCTGGTCGCGATCGGATCGGCGCTGCTGGCGCCCGCGGGGGGATCGGTGGGCATCGGCTTCGCGATCCCGGCGGCCGTCGTCCGGCCGGTGGTGGAGCAGCTCCGCGCGGAGGGACGGGTCCGCCGCGGCTGGCTCGGCGTGCAGGTCCAGACCCTCACGCCGGAGATCGCGGACGCCCTCGGCATCGATCCGCCGCGCGGCGCCCTCGTCACCGCGGTCACCCCGGGGGCGCCGGCCGACCGGGCAGGCCTGCGCCCGGGCGACGTGGTGGTCGGCTTCGCGGGGCGCCCCGTCGCCCGGATGCGCGATCTGCCGCGCCTCGTGGCGGCCACCGCGCCGGGCCGACGGGCCGATCTCCGTCTGCTGCGCCGGGGGCGGGAAACAGCGGTCCCGGTCGAGGTGGGCGAGCTGGCGCCCACGGCCGCCGCCGCCGTGCCCGACGTGCCGGAGCCACGCGGGTCTTCCGGATCGACGGCCGCGGGCACGCCGGCGCTCGCCGGCCTCACCGTCGCCCCCCTCGGCCGGGCGCTGCGCGAGGCCTTCGGCGTGGCGCCCGACGTGGCGGGCGTGATCGTCACCGGGGTCGTCGACGAGAGCCCCGCCGCCCGCCAGGGCCTGGCTGCGGGCGACGTGGTGGTCGCGGTCGGCGAGACGCCCGTCACCACGCCGGACGCGCTGCGCCGGGCGGTGGACCAGCTGCGCCGGGCGGGCCGACCCTCCGCCGTCGTCCTCGTCAACCGCGGCGGCAGCGTGCGCTACGTCGCGCTGCCGCTCGGATGAGGGGGCGGGCGCGGCGGGCTCATGCCGGGGGGATCGGCCGTGCGCGGGCGGGATCGCGGGCGAAGGCCGCCTCGATCGCGGCCGCCGCCGCCATCACGAACCGGTCGTGCCCCGCCGGCCCCACGATCTGGATCCCGAACGGCATGCCCGTGCCGTCGAGCCCCGTTGGCAGCGCCACGACGGGCGAGGCGGTGAGCGTGATGCCCCAGGTGAGGCCGACCCATTCGATGTAGGTCCGCATCGTCCGCCCGGCGATCACGTCGACGTAGGGGCGCGTCCTGTCGAAGGGCGGGACGGCGACCGTGGGGCACACGAACAGGTCGATCTCGCGGAACATCGCCCGGAAGGCGCGGAAGATCCGTGCCTGCGCCTTCTCCGCCTCGACGACCTCGATCGCCGTCAGGCGTGCCGCCGTCGCCATGTTCTCGTGGATGCGTGGCCCGACCCGGTCGGGCGCGCGCTCCAGCCGCTCGCGGTGGGAGGCGAGGAAGGCGGCGCCGCGCAGGGCCTCGAACGTCGCGTGCGGATCGCCCAGGGGCGGCGTCACGGCGTCGACCGACCGCGCGAGGCCGCGCAACGCCGCCACCCGGTCCGCGAAGGCCGCGCGGACCACGGGATCGACGACGAAGAAGCCGAGATCCTCGCTGACC
>JBIJED010000264.1:0-4926 GCA_044343785.1 Azospirillales bacterium
CCTTTCGGCCCATCGTTCTCTTCGCACTTGCGAAGCGCTATCCCTGCCGCCGCGCGCGGCCCGTGTCCAGCGTCAAGAGGTCGGCATGGCCCGCCGCCGCGCCCGCGCCCCGGCGGCGAGCGCCTCTAGCGCGCCGAGGCGCGCAACCTCGGCCGCGGCCCGCGGCAGGTCGTCCGCCCGGAACGCCGCCGCGAGGCCGCGGACCCCATGCTCGACGTGCTGCGTCACGTGCGTGGCGACGTGATCGACGTCGTGCACGTCCTCGGCTGCGGCGAGGCCGTCGCGAAGTGCCCTGACATCGGGATCGTCGGTCGCGTCGGTCATGGGCACGCCCGCGTCACCGAGGAGCCAGAGAGCGCGACGGAGGGGGTCGCGCAGCGTCTCGTACGCGCGCTCCATCGCCGCCTTGTGATCGGCCGCGTACCGCTGCTCCCTCGGGCCGCGGCCGAGGAAGCGGGCGGGGTCGACGGTGCGCAGCAGACCCGTGTGCTGACGGTCCAGCGCCTCGAGCGCGATGTCGAACCGCCGCTCCATGTTGAGCTGGGCGAAGGGGTCGAGGTCGCGGGCGGGCTGGATCGCGCCGCAGGCGTGGCAGAACAGCGCGCGCGGCGACAGGCGCCGCCGGCACAGCCAGCACGGCGACATGTCACCCGGGATCACCGTCCGCGGGCCGGACCCGCCATCCTCGTCACCGACCATCGTCCGTCCAAGGCAAGAAGCCCCTCCCGCGCCGCCTTCGAACGGCCGAACGGCGTCTTACAGCGAAGCCGCCGGCTCCGCAACGCCAGAGGCCGGCGCCGTCCGCGTCAGGCGGCACGGGCCGCGGTGCGCCGCCGCAGCTCGGTCCAGGCGGCGACGAAACGGTCCACGTCGGCCGCGACGGTGCCGCGGCCGAGGCTGACGCGCACCGCCGTCCGCGCGACGTCCTCCGGCACGCCCATGGCGTCGAGGACGTGGGAGGTCGCCACCTTGCCGCTCGAGCACGCGGCCCCGGCGCTCACGGCGATGCCGGCGAGGTCGAAGGCCATCAGCTGGGTCTCGCTCGCGACGCCCGGCATGGCCACGAGCGTCGTGTTGCCGACGCGTGGCGCCCCCGCCCCGAACACCAGGAGCCCGGGATCGGCCGCGCGCAGGGCCGCCTCCATCCGGTCGCGAAGGGGCCCACAGTCATGGGGGGTCGCCGCCTCCCCCGCCGCGGCCCCGAACCCGGCGATGCCGACGACGTTCTCGGTCCCGCCGCGCCGCCGCCGCTCCTGACCGCCGCCGAGGACCAGCGGCGCCACGGGAAGGCCGTCGGGCACGGCCAGCGCGCCGACGCCGGCGGGTCCGCCCATCTTGTGCGCCGAGACGAGGACGAGGTCGCCGAGGTCGCGAAGCGGAAGGCGCCCGGCGGCCTGCACCGCGTCGCACAGCACGAGCGCGCCATGCCGCGAGGCCACGGCGCGCACCGCGTCCATGGGCTGGACGATCCCGGTCTCGTTGTTGACCGCCATCACGGCGACGAGCGCCGGACGCGGATCGTCGGCCAGCATCCGGTCCAGCACCGCCGGATCGATCCGCCCGTCCCGATCGACCGGGACGGGCCGCGCGTCGCCGGTGGCCGCCGCCGGCGCGCGGACGGCGTCGTGTTCGGTGGCGGAGACGAGAATCCGCCGGCCGATCCCCCGGACCACGAGGTTGGCCGCCTCCGTCGCGCCCGAGGTGAAGACGACCTGCCCGGGCCCCACGCCGAGGAGATCGCCGACGGTCCGGCGGGCCGTCTCCACGGCTCGCCTCGCCTCGCGCCCGAAACGGTGGACGGAGGACGGGTTGCCGACGAGGTCGAGCGCCGCGACCATCGCCGCCCGCGCCGCCGGGAGCAGCGGCGCGGTCGCGTTGTGGTCGAGATAGACCGGCTTCACTCCGCGGCTTGCGCCGCGACCGGAGCCGGCACCGCGTCGCGCACGAAGGCGCGGCTCGAGCCGAGGATGCGGCGCTCGCACACGTCCGAGAGGCTGACGGTGCTGAGATAGAGGTGGATCTGATTGCCCAGCTCGTCCCAGAGGTCGTGGGTGAGGCAGCGGGTCTTGTCGGCGTGGCAGCCGACGGGCCCCGGCGCGCAGCGCGCGGCGCGGACGGGCTCGTCCACCGCCAGGATGATGTCGGAGATCTTCATCTCCTCCGCCGTCATGGCGAGCAGGTAGCCGCCGCCGGGCCCCCGCACGCTGCGCACCAGCCCGCCACGCCGAAGCCGCGCGAACAGCTGCTCCAGATAGGACAGCGAGATTTCCTGCCGTTCCGCGATGTCGGCGAGGGCGACCGCCCGCCCCTTCGACGTCTTCGCGAGATCGACCATCGCCATGACCGCGTAGCGGCCCTTCGTGCTCAGTCTCACCCTACCCTCCGTCTCGTTCCAGCAGTCCCCACACCGGTCCGGCGATCACCCCCGTCGCCGGCTCCGATCCTGTCAGCAATGCCCGGCCGGCGTCCGGCCGGCGGCATCGCGCATGTCGTCGTCGGCCGGACGGTCGGGCGTCGCCCTCGCCGACGTGGCACGGACCTCCAGGTCCGCGACGCGGGCGCGCAGCGCCGTCACCTCGTCCAGCAGTCCCCCGATCGCGCGGGCGACCGGGTCGGGCGTCTCGCCGCACGGCGTGCCGTAGGCGAGGAAGGGTTCGGGTGCCGCGGGCGTCCGTGCCCCGAGGGGCCGGCCCGGGATCCCCACGACGGTGCTGCCCGCGGCGACGTCCTGCACCACCACGGCATTGGCGCCGATCCGCGCCCCGTCGCCGACCGAGATCGCGCCCAGCACCTGCGCCCCGGCGCCGACGATGACGCCGTTCCCGAGCGTCGGATGCCGCCGCGCACCACGGGCGAGCGACGTGCCGCCCAAGGTCACGCCGTGATAGAGCGTGACGTCGTCGCCGATCACGGCGGTCTCGCCGATCACCACGCCCATGCCGTGGTCGATGAACAGACGCCTGCCGACCGTCGCACCGGGGTGGATCTCGATCCCGGTCAGGAGCCGGGCGGCCTGAGAAACGGCGCGACCGAGGAAGAGCCAACCGGCGCGCCATGCGCCGCTGGCCAGCCGATGCAGCACCACAGCGTGGTAACCGGGATATAGAAGCGCGACCTCGAACCGTGATCGCGCCGCCGGATCACGCCCAATGATGCTGTCGATTTCGTCCACAAGACGCTTGAACACGAAACCGCCTGCCGTGGTATGGTCCGACGTCTTTCGGAACATCGGGGTCATGCGTCCTTACGGTTGCATCTACCCTGTCCGTACAGCGATATGGTAAGACCGCGTCCGGTGGTCAAGTATTTGCCCTTGCATTTCCCGGGGCCGTCCCGCGGCCCCGGGGGAACGACGATGCCGACCGGTCGCGATCCGATGACCCAGTTCACGTTCGATGGACGACAGCCCCCATGCCTGAAGTGATCATCAACGGGCCGGCCGGCCGGCTTGAGGGACGCTATCAGCACGCCAAGCAGCCGGGCGGGCGCATCGCGCTGTTCCTGCACCCGCACCCGCAGCACGGCGGGACGATGAACAACCGGGTCGTCTACACCCTCTTCCACGCCTACGCGCGGCGGGGCTTCTCCTGCCTGCGGTTCAACTTCCGTGGCGTGGGGCGCAGCCAGGGAACCTACGACAAGGGCGAGGGCGAACTGGCCGACGCGGCGGCGGCGCTCGACTGGCTGCAGGCGTGGAACCCGGACACGACCCAGTGCTGGATCGCCGGCTTCTCCTTCGGCGCATGGATCGGGATGCAGCTCCTGATGCGGCGGCCGGAGATCGACGGCTTCGTGTCCGTGGCGCCACCGGCCAACATGTTCGACTTCGGCTTCCTCGCCCCCTGCCCCTCGTCGGGCCTGATCGTCCATGGCGGCAAGGATGATCTCGTGCCGGAGCCGTCGGTCCAGAAGCTCGTCACGAAGCTGTCGACGCAGCGGGACATCAAGATCGATTACCGGCTGATCCCAGAGGCCAATCACTTCTTCCACAATCGCGGCGACGATCTCGCGGCGATGGTGGACGATTATCTGGACCTCGCGCTGGGCGAGCGGCTCGCGACCGCCGCCCAGTGAACCCGACCGGCGGTGGGGCGGGCCCCGTCGCCGGGGCCGTCCCCAACCGATCCGCCGAAGGGCTTCCGAGATGAGCGGTCCGACGTCCGACTTCCTGCGCGTGCTGACCGAGCGCGGCTACGTCCACCAGTGCACCGACACGGCGGTGCTCGACGCGTTGGCGGCCAAGGGGCCGATCACCGGCTACATCGGCTTCGACGCGACGGCCGACAGCCTGCACGTCGGCAGCCTCGTCCAGATCATGCTGCTGCGCTGGCTCCAGAAGACGGGGCACCGGCCGATCGTGCTGATGGGCGGCGGGACGACCAAGATCGGGGACCCGTCCGGCAAGGACGAGGCGCGCCAGCTCCTCACGAACGAGAAGATCGACCAGAACATCGCGGGCATCCGTCGCGTGTTCGACGCCTACGTCGCCTTCGGGGACGGGCCGACCGACGCGATCCTGGCGAACAACGCCGACTGGCTCGACACGCTGGCCTACATCCCGCTCCTGCGCGAGGTCGGCCGGCACTTCACGATCAACCGCATGCTGACGTTCGACAGCGTCCGCCTGCGGCTCGACCGGGAGCAGCCGCTCACCTTCCTCGAATTCAACTACATGATCCTCCAGGCCTACGACTTCGTGGAGCTGAACCGCCGCCACGGCTGCGTGCTCCAGATGGGCGGGTCGGACCAGTGGGGGAACATCGTCAACGGCGTCGAACTGTCGCGCCGCGTCGACGGGACCGAGGTTTACGGCCTGACCACCCCGCTCATCACCACGGCGGACGGCGGCAAAATGGGCAAGACGATGGCGGGCGCGGTGTGGCTCAACGCCGACCAGCTATCGGCCTATGATTACTGGCAGTTCTG
>JBIJED010000265.1:0-4916 GCA_044343785.1 Azospirillales bacterium
GGCGACCTGTTGGAGGTTGGCGAGCCGCGCCATGGCGTCCGACTGGCCGGTCTGGGCGTCCAGCAGACCGCGCAACCGCTCCCGCAGGGTGGCCTCCTGGGAGACGAGGCCCTGGAGCGTGCGGGCCGAGGCGGCGGCGATGGCGTCGACCTCGCGGCGCAGGCGCGCCATCAGGTTCTCCCGCCGCGCCTGAAGGTCGCGCATCACCGGATGACGGACGTCGAGCGTGATCGACTTCTCGGTCTGCTGCGACTGGAGGAGCGAATCCTCCTCCAGGAGGCGCTGGATGATCGGCGAGGCGAGGAGCCGTTCGGAGGCGAGTGCCCCCGACGGGTCGGTGCGCGCGCGCTGGAGTTCGGCCGCCTCCGTCCGCGCCTGCCCGATCCGCGTGCCGAGTTCGGACAGGGTGCGGTTCACCTCGGCGATCTGCTGGGCGAGGATCGTCCCGTTGCCGAAGTCGGTGAGGCGGTTCGTCTCGCGGAACCGCGCGACGGCGAGTTCGCTTTCGGAAACCGCGCGCTGGAGTTGGTCGAGCTGCGACCGCAGCCACTCGTTGCCGGTCTCGGCCGCCCCTTCCTTCGCGCGGCGCTGCTCGTCGGCGTAGATCTCGACGAGGCGGTTCGCGACCGCGGCGGCGAGGACGGGATCGCGATCTGAGTAGCCGACGCGGATCAGGAAGGAGTTGCCGACCGCCTCGACGGTCAGCCGCCGCTCCATCGCCCGGTACGCCCGGTCCGCGGCCACGGCCAGGTCCCGGGGCGTCGGCGCCGGCGTCTCCGCCGACCCCGCGAGCATGGGAATGTGGGGGGCGAGCGCCGCCCTCGCCTGCCCGATCAGGCGTAGCAGCGGCGGCTCCGGGTCCTGGCGCCCGGCGATGCCCAGCTCGTCGAAGACCTGTCTCACCAGCGCGCGCGACCGCAGCATCTCCACCTCCGTCCGCACGACGGCGACGTCCGACAGGCCGCCGGTCAGCAGCTTCTCCGTCGCGGACTGCAGGCGGTCGGTCTTGGTCTCGCGGTCGTTGAGGCGGATCGTGGCCTCCGCCTTATAGCGCGGCGTCTGCATGAGGACGATCGCCGCGGTCGCGAGAAGGCCGACCGCGGTGACCGACCCGACCAGCAGGAACCGGCGGCGAAGGCCACGCAGCGCATCGGTGACGAGGCCGTCCGCCGGGACGCCGGCGTCGACCGCGGCCGGGCGTGCCGGATCGGCGACGGGAACGACCTGGCTCATCGGACCGGCTCCTCGCCCGCCCGGATCAACGGTCGGACCAGCGTCAGGAACGTCTCCACCGTCGTGGCGTCCGGCGGGTTCGCCGCTGCCCGCAGCAGGCCGCCCAGGTGATCGGGACGGGTGGAGGAGACGAGCGTCACGCCGCGCGGGTTGATCCGGCGCGCGGCGGCGAGCGCCAGCGCCGCGAACCGGGTGCTGTCCGCGGGATCGAGGCCCGCCGCCGCCAGAGCACCCCGCGCGACCGTGTCGCCGTCCAGCCGGCCGAGGCCGTCGAGCAGCGGGCGGAGCACGGAATGCTGGACGACCTCCACCGGTCGGGCCGCCGCCGCGCGCAACGCCGGGGACACGGGCGCGAAGGGATCGTCGGCCACCTGCACGATGCCGGCGAGGCCCGGCCGGGCGACGAGAAGGCGCGCCGTCTCCTCCGCCGAGGTCGCGACGCCGAAGGCCACGATGGTGCCGCGCCGGCGCTCGGCCTCGAGGAAGTCCTCGAGCGCGCCGTCGGTCAGATCCTCGAGCGTGCAGTCGTGCAGGAGCCAGAGATCGATGCGGTCGGTGCGCAGAAGGCGCAGGCTGCGCTCCAGCGAGCCACGCGCGTCGGCGACGCCGAAGGCGCCGCGCCGGACGAGCCGCCGTGCCCCGCGCCCGGCGGCGGCACGGAGCCGTGGGCTGACGGCGTCGACCGCCGCCCGCGCCATCGACCGGAGCCGCGCGACGGGGCCGGGGATCGACGGCGGTTCGAGACCGAACTTGGTCGCCACCGTCACCCGGTCGCGCCGCCCGCGCAGGAACTCGCCCAGCACGTCCTCCGACCAGCCGTGGCCGCAGAGGCGGGCCGTGTCGAAGTGGCGGACGCCGTGGTCGTGGGCCGTGGCGAGGAGGCGGAGCGAGCGGTCGCGCGGCACGCTCCCCATCAAGAGCGCGCAGCCGAACCCGATCTCCGACGTGGCGTCCGGCGCGAAGCGCGTGCGCACGGTGCCGAGGCGACCGGCGGCCGGCGGTCGGCCGAGGGCGGTCGACGGATCGGTCTGGCTCATCGGACAGGGGCCCCCACACCTCGGAACGTGCCCGGAGGCTAGTCCCGGACCCGGCCATCCCCCCGGCGGGCAAGGGCGTTAACACCCACGATCGCGCCCGCTCCGGGCGTGGGCATCCCGAGGATCGACGGTGCGATGGTCGGCGCGACCCGCGCTCCGGCGGGTGATCTGCGGATGGCCGGTCGCACCGGACGGCGGTCGCGGTCGAGATTGCGGAAAAGCTTCCGCAGGACGGGACGACCGGGCCATGGCCATCGAACGCCGCACGCTCTGCGGCCTCCCCTTCGACGACGTCGGGTTCGAGACGGCGCTCGCCATGGTGGCGACGGCGCGGCCGACGGACCGCTTCGCCTATGTCGTCACGCCGAACGTCGACCACGTGGTGCGCGCGGCCCGCGGGGGGTCCGACCTCGCGCGGATGTGCGAGGGCGCGTTCCTCTCGCTGCTGGACAGCCGCGTCCTCCACCGGCTGGCCGCGGGGCATCCCGGGCGTCCCCGCGCCGTCGTCCCGGGCAGCACCCTCACCGAGGCGCTGTTCCACAGGGTGATCCGGCCGGACGACCCGATCGCCGTCGTCGGGGGCGACGCGGCGACGATCGCGGCGCTCCGCCGTCGCCACGGCCTGTCCCGGCTGCGCCACCACGATCCGCCCATGGGCTTCGCCGACGATCCGGTCGCGGTCGAGGCGTGCCTCGCCTTCGTGGAGGCGGCCCCGGCCCGGTTCGTCTTCCTCGCGGTCGGCTCACCGAGCAAGGAAAGCCTCGCCCAGGCGCTCGTCGCACGCGGTCGGGCGACGGGCATCGGGCTCTGCATCGGCATGTCGCTCGCCTTCGCGGCCGGCACGCGGGCGCGGGCCCCGGCGTGGATGCAGACGGCCGGCCTCGAATGGCTCCACCGACTCGGTTCGGAACCGGGGCGTCTGTGGCGACGCTATCTCGTGGACGGGCCCGCGATCCTGCCGATCCTGCTGGCCGACCGGCGGACGCGCCGGCGCGCGACGTCCGCCCGATGATCCGGGCGCCCGCGCGGCTGCGGGTCGTCGATCCGCCCGCGGCCGTGCCGGACGGCCGGGTCGGATGGGAGGTCGTGGGCGGCGCCACCCTCGCGCTCTTCGTGGCGACGACCTTCCTCAACCTGGACATGGTCCTGCCGAAAGAGGCGTCGGACACGGCGAAGTACGGCCTGCGTCTCGTCTTCGGCCTGTTCACCGTCGCCGCCCTCGTCGCCCGGCGCGACGCGATCCTGCCGGTCGTCCGCCGGCAGGTCCTGTTCGCCACCCTCCTGGCGTGGTTCGCGGTGACGGTGGCGGTCGGGCTGTCGCCGGGGTTCGGGACGGTGCGCCTCGTCTTCTTCGTCTCCACCGTCGCCACCGCCCTCGCCTTCGCGCTGACCGTGGGCGGCCCCGCGGCGTTCGTGACCTGGGCGTTCCGCGGCAGCGGGATCCTCGTGGTCGCGAACGCCGCCGTCCACGTCGTCGATCCGACCTTCGGGGCGGACTTCCGCGACGGGTTCGGCGGCCTGTCCGGCGACAAGAACGGCGCCGGCCAGTTCTTCGTCGTCGCCATGATCCTCGCCGCCTACGCGGCCCGCTCCGCCCCGACGACGGCGGAGCGACGCATCGCCGCCGGAACGGCGCTCCTCGCCTTCGCGCTGGTCCTGACCACGAACAGCAAGACGAGCATGGTGATGGGGCTGGCCGGTGCCGCCGGCTGTGCGCTCCGGTACACGGCCGTCGGGGGGGATCGCCGGGCGGCGGCGCTTGCGGCGGTGGCCGGCCTGTCCGTGCTCGCCATCCTCGCCGCGGGCTTCGCGGCCAGCGAGGTGACGCCGGGGTGGATCGCGCTCCAGTTCGAGGACGTGACCTTCACCAACCGGCGGGAGATCTGGGAACTGGTCGCCTTCGCGATCGCGCGGCGGCCCTGGACCGGCTACGGGTTCGGCTCCTTCTGGCAGACCGACCCGGTGGAGAACCCGTTCGGCAGGATGATGCAGCTACACGTCATGCAGGGCTGGGTGAACGACGGCGCACACATCAACCAGGCGCACAACGGCTATCTCGATCTTCTGCTGGCGACCGGCGTCGTCGGCTTCGCCCTCGGGCTGGCGACGGTCTGGCTCGCCCTGCGGCGCCTCGTGCGGGTGATGCGCGCGACGCCGGCGGGCTCGCCCGACCGGGGAGGCCTGTTCGCCGCCCATTCGCTGCTGGTCTGGGTGCTGCTGAACAACATGATGGAGAGCACGATGTTCTACGCCCCGGTCTATTCGCTGGGCGTCGTCCTCGTGCTCGCCATCGTGTGCACCGACCGCTGGTGGGCGGCGCGTCAGCCGACGAGCACGTCGGTGCCGAGGGTCAGCTGAGCGTCGGTGACGCCGTCCAGCAGCGCCAGCGCCGTCGTCTTGCCGGCGACCGAGACCGACACCGCGAGACCCGAGGCCAGCTTGTCGAACAGGACCGCCTCGCCCGACAGCTTCGCCGTCAGCTCGCGCAGGTCGAGCCGGTCGACGCCCCGCTGGAAGTCACGGACGACGTCGCCGCCTTCGAGCAGGTCGCGATAGACGAAGACGTCGCGGCCGGCCCCGCCCGTCAGGAGGTCGGCCCCCTTTGCGCCGACGATCGTGTCGTCGCCGCGGTTCCCGAGGATGACG
>JBIJED010000266.1:0-4895 GCA_044343785.1 Azospirillales bacterium
ACCAGCGCCATGTCGAACCCGGTGCAGCCGGCGCCGCCGCGGCCGGGCGCCAGCCGCTCGGTCCGCCAGACCGAATTGGGCATGAAGTGATAGCCCAGCACCGGGATGCCGGCGCGCCCGACCGCGCGCAGGGTCCGGCAGTAGTTCTCGATCTGCTCGTCCCGCCCCGGCAGGCCCAGCATCGCCTTGTCGTAGAAGTGGACCGGCACGTTCTCGATCGCGTCGAGATGCAGCCCGTACTCGCCGCACTTCTTCACGAGTGCCGCGAGATCCTTCTCCTCCCAGTGGGTGTCACCGGGAATGTTCGGCGTGTTCATCTGCACCGCTTCCGCCCCGATCTGCCGGGCGAAGCGGAGCTTTTCGTCGGTCAGGTCCTTGAACTGACCGATCCCGATCCGGATCGACGACATTCTCCCCCCGCAGGATGCCGCCGGTCGTCGCCCGGGAGGGTCGCGCCGGCAGTTGAAATATATTTCAACGCGCTTTCCAGCACGATCAGACTGTATTGAAATTGCCTTGTCAAGGCGGGGCGGGGTCGTCTAGATGACCCCGATGCGAGCCCTCGATCACCCGGATTGCGAGCGTTTTCTCAAGGCGTTGAACGACGGGGTGCTCGAGCTCGGACAGACGCTGACCCAGCAGGAACTGGCCGACGCGCTGGGCCTGTCGCTGTCGCCCGCGCGCGAGATGATCGCGCTCCTGGAGGCGGAGGGGCTGGTCAGCGTCCGGCGCCGGATCGGCGTCGTGATCTTCGCGCCCGACGTGAAGTACGTCGGCGCGATGTTCCAGGTCCGCGAGATGCTGGAGGTCGAGGGCCTCGCCCGGTTCGTCGCGGTCCCGCGGGTCGAGTGGTGCGCGGCGATGCGCACGACGCACGAGGCGCTGATCGAGCGTATCCGCCCGGCGACCGACCCGAAATCGTTCGAGGAGGAGGTGCGGACGCTGGAGCTGGCCTTCCACGGCAGCTTCGTCGACGCCTACCGGAACCCGGTCGTCGCCGGGATGTACCGGAACATCCACAAGAAGATGTTCCTGTTCCGCCTGATCCGCCGGACGGCGGTGAACGTCGAGAACACGATCAAGGCGATGGAGGAGCACCTCGCCGTGATCGATGCCATCGCGGGCGGCGACGGGCCGGCGGCCCGCCGGGCGCTGGAGGCGCACGTCCGCGGCGTGCTGCACCGGGTGGTGTACGGGTGAGGACGGGGGCGCCCCCGTCCGCCCCTCACCCCGACAGGACGACGCCCTTGCGCATCAGGAAGCAGCCGTAGCCCCGCGTCTCGCCGGTCTGCACCACCGCGAAGGCCTGCCGGGCGGCGGCATAGAAGGCGTGCCGCTCGATGCCGGCGAGCGGCAGGGGCCGTCCCTCGGCGGCGTCGATCTCGCGCTGCACCTCGGCCTGCACGGCGGGGATGCGCACGGGGTCGCCCACCACCTCCATCCGCCGCACCGGATCGTCGACGAAACCGTCGAGCGGATAGAGCGACAGGATGGCGCGTGCGACCGGCGCCATTCCCGCCCCCGGGATCCGCACCAGCCGGCCCGTCGCCGTCGCGCGCGCCACGCTCTCGGCCGGGAAGTTCGCGTCGACCAGCGCGAGGTCGTCGCCGTGGCCCATGGCCGCCAGCACCCACAGGAGGTCGGGCGTCAGCAGCGGGTCGATCGTCTTCAGCATCCCGCGTCTCCTCAGGGCGTCGGCACGTCGGCCGGGATCAGGCCCTCGGCCTTCAGGTCCGACCACAGCCCCGACGGGATCGGCCGCGCGAGCGAGGCGACGTTGCGCGCCACCTCGTCCGGCGACACCGCGCCCAGCACGACCGACGCCACGGCCGGGTGCGCCGTGGCGAAGCGCAGCGCCGCGTCCGGCAGGGCGGTGCCGTGGGCGCGGCACACCGCCTCGATCCGCCGCACCCGCTCGAGGATCGCCGGGGATGCCGGGCGGTAGTCGTAGCGCGCCCCCGCGACCGGCCCGGTCGCGAGGATGCCGGAGTTGTAGACCCCGCCGAGGATCACCCCGATCCGCTTCTTCAGCGCGAGCGGCAGGAAGGCCGCGGCCCCGCCCTGGTCGAGCAGCGAGTAGCGCCCGGCCATCAGCATCGTGTCGAAGTCGCCGGCCTCGGCGAAGCGGACGCAGACATCGGCCTCGTTGATCCCGACGCCGATCGCCTTGACCACGCCGTCCGACCGCAGCCGGTCGAGCGCGCGGTAGGCGCCGTCCATCGCCTCCTTGAAGCGCGCCTCGAAGGCGTCGCCGTGGGTCCAGACGTCGACGTCGTGGATCAGCAGCACGTCGATCCGGTCGACGCCGAGGCGCAGCAGCGACTGTTCGAACGACCGCATCGCGCCGTCGTAGGAATAGTCGAAGGCCGCCCGGTGCGGCACGCCGCCGGCGAACCCGGGGGAGATCACGCCCACGGGCGGCGGGTCGGGCCGGCGGCGGGGGTCCATCGTCCGGCCGACCTTGGTGGAGATCACGACGCCGCCGGCCGGTCCCTGGCGCAGGCCGGCGCCGACGCGCAGCTCCGACAGGCCGTTGCCGTAGTGGGGCGAGGTGTCGAACAGGGTGACGCCGGCGGCCCGCGCCGCCGCGACCGCCGACACCGCGACGCGGTCGTCGAGGCGGTCGTAGAGGTCGCCCAGCGGGGCGGCCCCGAAGCCGAGGACGGACACCGGCACGCCGGTCCGGCCGAGGGGACGGGTCTCGATCATGGAACTCGGGTCCTCCCGAAGAAACCGCAGGTTCCCGTTTGTGCATCGGCGCAGCGCTCCTGGCCACCGGAAACATCGTCGCTCCCCGGCCCGGAAGGCTGTCCATCGGAAACTGTTGCGCGTGGCGCGGCGTCCGCGCCGCGGCGGAGACCGCCGAGAGGACGAGCGCGAGCCGGACGGCCACGATCGGCATGCGGTGTCTCCCGAACCGGACCCATGCGGTTAACGCCCCTGAAATGAATGACTGATTACCGTCGGCCCATGGTCGCCTTCCGATCGTCATGCCGATGACGCGGGTCGTCGCGCACCGCCGGTTGCGGTTGCTCGCCGGAGCCTTCGCCGCGCTCGTTCTCGCCCTGGCCGGCGGTTCGGTCCGGCTGGAGCTTCAGCGGACGCGCCACCATGCGACCGACGCGGCCGGACAGGTCGCGGGCGCACTCGCCGACGCCGACCGGGAGCATTTCCGGATCCACGTCCAGGATCCGTCCCGGGAGGTCGGCCTCTCCGCCCCCGTGATCGGGCGGTCGGGGTTCGTCGGGGACCGTCCGTTCCTCGCCCCCGTCCGGCTCTCCGTCGGACCCGACGGACGCCAGCGGATCGGGGCCTTCGTCGCCATTCCCGGGTTCGACGCCCACGGCGTCGCGACCGATGCGGAGCCGGACCTGCTCGCGCGGCTCCGGCTGCCGAAGTCCCTTCTCCTCGGCGCCGTCGTGCTCCTGTCGCTCGCCGGGTTCTGGTGGCTGGTCCTCCGGCGCGAGCGCGCCGAGGACAGCGAGCGTGCCGCGCGCGAGGCCGCCTCGGCCAGCGCCCGGGAGGTCCGCAGCATCGTCGAGCATCTGGACGAGGTGGTCTGGAGCGCGGAGCCGGAGACCCGTGCGATCACCTACGTCAGTCCCGCGTGCGAACGCGTCTTCGGCCGGACGGCCGACGCGTTCCGCCGCGATCGGAACCTGTGGCTCGCCGTGATCCACCCCGAGGACCGCGAACGGGTGGAGGCCCGCTTCCGCGCGACCGACTTCCGGGCCGAAGGCTTCGACGCACGATACCGGATCGTTCGGCCGGACGGCACCGCCGCCTGGGTCCGTGAGACGTCGCACGGCGTCCTCGGCCCCGACGGGCGGCTGGAGCGCATCGGCGGGATCGTCACCGACGTGACGGACACGATGGCGGCGCTGGAGGCCCTCGCCGCCAGCCGGTCCAGCCTGGAGGCGGTGGTGCAGGCGACCGTGGACGCGCTGGTGACCATCGACGAGGACGGCCGGATCGAGACCTTCAACGAGGCCGCACGGCGGATGTTCGGCTATGCGCCCGAGGAGATGATCGGCCGCGACGTCACCGTCCTCATGCCCGAAGGGCACGCGGCGCGCCATGCGGGCTACATCCGGAACTACATCGACACGGGCGAGGCGCGCATCATCGGCATCGGCCGGGAGGTCGAGGGCCGGCACCGCGACGGTTCCCTGTTCCCCCTCGACCTGTCGGTGGGCGAGTGGCGGGCCGGCGGCCGGCGGCACTTCACCGCCGTGATGCGCGACCTCACCCGCCGCTGCGCCATCGAGGCGGCGCTCCGGCGGGCGCAGCGGCTGGAGGCCGTCGGGCGGCTGACCAGCGGCATCGCCCACGACTTCAACAACCTCCTCACCCCGATCGCCGGATACGCGTCGCTGATGGCGGAGGGGTTCCCGGAGGGATCGCAGGAGCGCGAGGATCTGGAGGTGATCCTGCGCGCCGCGTCCCGCGGACGGGACCTCGTTGCACAGATGATGGCGTTCGCGCGGGAGGATTCGCCCGTGCCGACGCCGGTGCCGGTCGACCAGGCGATCACGGAGGCGGTGCGGCTCGTCGCGCCGACGGTCCCCGGGGGCGTGGACCTCCGCGTCCTCTCCCCGGGCGTCGGCCTGTCCGTCCTCGCCGACCGCCAGCGGATCGGCCGCCTGCTGCTCAACCTGCTCTCCAACGCGCTCCATGCGATGGAGGGGCGCCGCGGGGCCGTGACCATCCGCGCGGAGCACCGGACGGGCCCGGCGCCGGGCCCGGACGGGAGCTGGCGCGATCCCCCCGCCGGAGCGTGGGTCGCCATCCTGGTGGAGGACGACGGCAGCGGCATGGCGCCGGAGGTGGTCGACCGGGCCTTCGAGCCCTTCTTCACCACCAAGCCGGTCGGACGCGGCACGGGGCTCGGGCTC
>JBIJED010000480.1:0-3275 GCA_044343785.1 Azospirillales bacterium
TCCACTCGTCCAACGACCGCTTCTTCGGCGACAAGGACATCATCCAGGCGATCGGACAGATGGTCTCGCGTGGCGGGATCAAGGTGAACAACGTCGTCACCCAGCCCTACAACGTCTATGCAACGGCGGCGACGCGCCAGACCTTCTCGGCCTTCATCTTCTCCCTCGGCAACACCACCCCGACCTCGGGTCCTGGCCTGCGCAACCTGCTGATGACCAACGATCCCCGGGCGGGGACCGGCGGCTTCAACCGGGCGCGCTATTCCAACCCGGCGTTCGACGCGGCCCTGACCGAGGCGCTGGCGAAGTTCGACGAGAAGGAACGGATCGCCGGCATCCAGGCGGCCACCCGCATGGTGTTCCCCGACATGCCGCTCATCCCGCTCTACTGGCAGACGGTGTCGTGGGCGTCGAAGGCGAACATCGCCTACGAGGCTTCCGAAGGCGGCGTGGCGGTGCTGCGCGACGTGATGGTACGGATGCGCGACGGCGTGCGTCTGGCGACCGACGTCTATCTGCCGGCCGAGGGGGGGCGGGCGCTGCCCGGCCCGTTCCCCGTCGTCATGGAGCGCACGCCCTACGGCAAGGCCGCCCGCTCCCGCTCGGAGATCGAGCGGGGGATGGCGGAGCCGATGGCGCGCGGCGCGGTCGCCGCCCGCTTCGTCGCCGCGGGCTATGCGGTGGTCCATCAGGACTGCCGCGGCCGCTACGGCTCGGAAGGCGAGTTCGTGAAGTATCTGTCGGACGCCGAGGACGGCTACGACACCTGCGCCTGGCTCGTCGGCCAGCATTGGTGCGACGGGCGCATCGGCACGATGGGCCTGTCCTACGCCGCGCACACGCAGGCCGCACTGGCGGCGCTCTCGCCGCCGGGCCTCGCCTGCATGATCCTCGATTCGGGCGGCTTCTCGAACGCCTTCCTGTGCGGCATCCGCCAGGGGGGCGCGTTCGAGCTGAAGCAGGCGACCTGGGCCTGGAACCGCGCCCACGAGGCCCCGGTCGCCGAGGCCGACCCGCTGGTCAAGGGAGCCTTGGCGGCGGAGGATCTGTTCGCCTGGTTCCGCGCCATGCCCTGGAGCGAGGGGCGGTCGCCGGTCCGGTGGGTCCCGGAGTACGAGACCTATCTCCTGGACCAGTGGCGCGCCGGCACCTTCGGGCCCGAGTGGAAGAAGCCGGGGATCTGGCTGGAGGGCTTCTACGACGCGGTGCCCGACATCCCGGTCCTCCTGATGTCGAGCTGGTACGACGTCTACGTGAAGACGACGTTCGACAACCTCGCCGGCCTGTCGGCGGGCGGGCGGCGGCCGGTCAAGGTGATCATGGGCGCCGGGCTGCACGGCGACCGACAGAAGGACCATGCCGGCGACGCCAGCTTCGGTGACGCCGCCCCCTTCGGCGGGAACGTGGGCGACAGCTGGGTCGGCTTCCGCCGCCGCTGGTTCGACCGCTGGCTGAAGGGCGTGGACAACGGGGCCGACCGCGACCCCCTCGCGCGCCTGTTCGTCATGGGGGGCGGCCCCGGCGACAAGGGGCCCGACGGGCGCATCCGCCTCGGCGGGCGCTGGATCGAGGCGCCGTGCTGGCCCCTTCCGGACACGAGGGTCGAGGATTGGCGCCTGCACCCGGACGGGCGCCTGTCGCCCGACCTCCCGCCCGCGGACGCCGAGCCCTTCGTCTATGATTTCGATCCGGCCGATCCCGTCCCCACCATCGGCGGATCGCTGACCAGCGGCCAGCCGATCTTCGAGGGCGGCGTGTTCGACCAGCGGGAGGGGGAGCGCTTCTTCGGCTGCCGGAACCCCGGCATGCCGCTGACGGCACGGCGCGACGTGCTGGCGTTCGAGACGGCCCCCCTGGTCGGGGACATGGCGATCGTCGGGCCGGTGACGGTCGACCTCTGGGTCGCGTCGGACGCGCCCGACACGGACTTCACGGCCAAGCTCGTCGACGTGCACCCGCCGTCGGCGGACTGGCCGACCGGCTACGCGGTGCCGCTGACCGACGGGATCTTCCGCTGCCGCTACCGCACCGGCTGGGAGACGCCGTCGCCGATCGAGCCCGGCGTGCCGTTCCGCATCACCATCGAGCCCTTCGCGACCGCCGCCGTGATCAAGGCCGGGCACCGGCTGCGCCTCGACGTCTCCTCCTCCAACTTCCCCAAGTTCGACGTGAACCCGAACACCGGCGCGCCGGAGGGGCGGGGGCGGACACGGCGGGTGGCGCGGAACACCGTCTTCTGCGACGCCGTGCGCGCGTCGGCCGTCAGGCTTCCGGTGGTTCCGGCCGCGGGCCTGACGCCCATGCGGTTCGTGGAGACGGGCTGACGGGCGGAGCGCCCGAGGGCGCCGTCAGTGCAGGGGAACGAGCCTGTCGCCGTCGCGGACGGCGCGCAGGATCGTCCGCGTCGGGGTGGGCGCCGGTGCCGCGACCGGGAGGCCCGCATGGGCGAGCACGCGGGCGATGCCGGTGACGTAGGCGACGGCGAAGCGGCGGGCCGTCTCGGTCAGCATGCTGGCGAACCGCCGGTCGGCCGCCGGGTCGTCCCCCCGCGCGGCGTCGGCGACGGCGCCGAGGAGGGCGATCTCGTCCGGCGAGGCCGTGGCGCAGGCGGGGCAGCGCACGTCCACCATGCGGGTCGCGAGGCCGCCGACGAGGGTCACCAGCCGGTCCAGCGGCGCCAGCAGATCCTCCGCCTGGTTCGAACGCAGGACGTCGAGCAGCAGGGCGTCCGGCTCGGTCTGCCGTCGCAGCAGCAGGACCCTGTACCGGAGGCTCCACATCAGCAGGCGGGCGCCGGGCGCGAGCGAGGCCACGGCGATCCGCGGGGCTTCTTCGGGGGGCGAGCCGCCGGGCAGGTCGTCCGGCGCAAGGAAGCGGGCCATGGTTCGTCTCCGGTGGGCGTCGAGGATCGGAAGATGCGAAAAGAGGATAATGCGAGTCAGTCGCAATCTCAAACAAGAAGTGGTCCTTCGCTGGAATGGTCACCTTCCAACGATGGGCCGGTCGGGCGTCACCCTGACCGTCCTGAACAAACGGCGGCCGGGTGACGTGACCGGAGGCATGTAACCCGTCGTCGCGATCACATCCGTAAAGGGAATGGAACGGCATCCGAAACCGCTGATCTTCGTTCGCCAGGATGTCGGTCCCCCGGTGGGCCGATCGTGCCGGCCGGGCTGTCGCAGGGGGCCGTCGCCCCCGCGACCGCGGCGGATGTCGCCGCCCCACGAATGGGCGGATGCTGGGGAGGTCCGACGATGTGCGGGACTGAGGACTGG